>NZ_JAHC01000006.1 GCF_002924625.1 Petrotoga sibirica DSM 13575
TTTGCTTTCATCCTTTATCTTCATTCGAAAGGTGGTGAAAGGTAGTTCTCAGTTTTTGGCTTTACAAAGACTTACACGCCATAGGTTCCATTTAGTTCATACACTCGCTTCTGAAAAGAATTGGATGCTTTCCAACATTTATCTGAAATTCAGTGAATTGGCTGTGAAAAATAGGGATAAGCCCTTTTCCAATATATACGGTGCTACGTCTTGTGCTGCTTTGACTGAGTTCTACTCTTTGGATGAGATAGTTTACAAACCCATTGGTGATTTAACTAAGTTCGTTATTGAAAAAAGTAAAAACAGGTTCAAAGATCCCGTGAAGGTTGCAACTCTTCTTAAACAAGCAGCCAATAATTCGTACAGATTAGACAAAATGGCTTATGAACCTTTGAATATCGCTATCTCTTCCTCCTTAAACGTAATAAAAGCCTTGGAAAAAGAAATAGAAACCGTTGATAAGGCTATTGAAAAAACGGTAAAAGGGCTTAATCCCATAGAATATAAATCACTCATCTCTGTCATTAAAGTTTCAGCCAGTAAGGGGAGATAATAAATTATTAACAAAAATTAACTCTGAAATAATTCCCAAGAGTGCTTATACCTAGAAATTTCTTCTACAAATCAGGCGAACTTTCTTTTCTTGCATCCTTAAAATTTATATTTTCTCTGTATCCCCATTCGTCAACCGTTATGATTATGTAAAAAACTTCTTCTCTATATCTACGTTTATGATGTTGCGCGTGTTTCCTAGATTATTTGCTCTTATCCATATAGCAAATCCTTCACAAATAGGTTATTCCATACTATTTTAGACCTTTTGTTTACGCAATTCCGAATAATAATCTTTAATAAAATTTTGCTTTACCTGCAGCTTGGAAAAGTTCAATTTTTTGAATTGCGACTTTTTTCATGTAATCAATACAAGGAGGTTGAATAACGTTTGGCTCTCTAAGATTTTGATCTTTAAGGATTTCACGCATTTTTTCAAAATAAGCTTTTTTAATATCGCTAGAAATGTTGATTTTATTGATTCCTAGCCTTACGGCTTCACTAATTTCACTATCTGGATTATTAGAACCTCCGTGAAGAACAAGAGGAATAGGTAAATTTTCCTTAATTTTTTTTAGTATTTCTAATTTTAGTTTAGGTTTCACGCCTTTAGGATAAAGACCATGAGAAGTTCCAATTGCAATTGCTAAGGCATCGATACCAGTTTTTTTTACAAAATAAACTGCATCATCTGGATTAGTATAAATTATTTCATTAATTTTTGTTTCTGATTCTGTATCAGTAGAGCCAATTGTACCTAGTTCTCCTTCTACAGAAATATTTACATAGTGTGCAATTTCAACCACTTTTTTGGTAAGATCAATATTCTCCTCAATTGGCAAATTAGATCCATCAATCATAACAGAAGTAAAACCACTTTGAATGGCAGTTACAATTTCTTTTAAAGAGGAACCATGGTCTAAATGAATACTAGCTGGTATTCTACTTTTATTAATCTTTTGAATTATTGATGTGATCATTTCTACACGTATATGAGCCAATTCATTGGGATGAATTGCTATAATAACCGGCGATTGTTTTTCTTCTACTGCTTCAAATATCCCATTAAACATTGAATAATCACTAATATTAAAAGCTGGAACTGCAAAATACTTCTTATTTGCAACCTCTAACAATTCTTTTAAATTCATTAACAAATAATAACACTCCTTCCTTTATTTTGGATTTTAATTTTTATTTAAATTATTAGCTCTTTACGGCTCCTGCAGTCATTCCACTGATAAAATATTTTTGAAAAATAAGAAATAAGATAACAACGGGTAAGGATCCAAGAACACTCATAGTCAACATTTCACTCCAGTTATAAGCATGCTGTCCCATTAATAAACTAATTCCAACTGGAACAGTTCGCATCTCTCTAGTTTTCGTTAATGTTAAGGCAAATAGATATTCGTTCCATGCACGTAAAAAAGTATACATTCCAACTGATATCAATCCTGGAACTGCTGAAGGGATTAGCACCTTCCACAAAGCATTAAGTCGAGTCCCTCCATCTATTCTTACTGCCTCGTCTAGTTCTTTGGGTAAAGTATTCATATATCCAGTCATTATTAGTATTGCATAGGGTAGTGTGAATAGTAAATAGGTTAAAATTAAAGCACCATAAGTGTTGTATAGTCTTAATGTAACTATTAAACTAAGATAGGGAATCAGCAAAGTAATAGGCGGAATTGCCTGCATACTAATAATCATAACATTAATAATTTTTTTTCCGGGGAAGTCAAATCTGCTAAAAGCATATGAAGCTAAGATACTGATAAATAAGGTTAAAAGTACCACAACACCGCAAATAAAATAACTGTTTAAAAAATAGCGTAATTTTTCAGGGCTTGTAAAAATTGAAAAATAGCTTTCCAAAGAAAAGTTCTCTGAAATCCAAATAGGAGGCCAAGCAAAAATCTCATTATTAGGTTTAAATGAATTTAGCACCATCCAAAAAACTGGAAAAGCTGGCCATAAACTTCCTACAGCAAGTAAAATAATGGTCAGGATTTTAATTCGTTGAGTTTTTTTCTTCTTATTCATTTTAAGCCTTCCCCTTTCTGCTGTTTGGCATAAAATATTGCTAAAACAATGCAAATCAATAAAACAATCACAGAAGTAGTTGCCGCTTTCGAATACTGAAAGCTACTAAAAGCTTGCTTATAAATATAAGTACTTAATGTTTCGCTTGCGTGAAGAGGTCCCCCACCAGTTGTCATCCAAATTAACGTGAATTGTTGTATAGTCCAAACCAAATCTAATGTTATTAAACTTAGCAAAATTGGTTTTAATTGAGGAATTGTAATATAAAAGAATTGGTTCATTGCATTTGCTCCGTCTATAGAGGAAGCCTCATATAACTCTTGTGGAATTCCTTGGAGCCCTGCTAGGAGACTAATCATATAAAAAGGATAACCAGACCAAATATTAATAATGGTAACTGAAACTAAGGCTAAATCTATTGAGCCTAACCAGTTAATGGATGTGTCAATAAAATTAAAAGTTTGTAATAAATAATTAACTATACCATTAGGATTTAGCAATAATCTCCATAGAATTGCAATAATCGCTTCAGTAAAAAGCCATGGTAAGATGAAAATAACTCTAAAAAGAGCTTTCGTTTTTTTTCCTATATATTTACTATTTAAAAGTAAAGCAAACATGATTCCCAGAATTAGATGAGCCAATACACTAATTCCAACAAAAAAAGTAGTATTTTTTAGAGCTGTGAAAAAGATTGGATCAGTCAAAACATCATAATAATTAGCTATGCCTACAAAAGTTGGATTTTTATTAATTATTACATTGTCAAAAAACGAAAAGAGTATCACCATAGTAATTGGAACTGCTATTAATACAATCATAACAATTAATGCAGGTGATAAATAAAAATAGGGGACCATTTTTTTTTTTTAGATTTGGAGGTAATTTCATTAAATCAGCATCCCTTCTTTCTTATTTTTTTAGGAAAGAGAGTGCACCAGATTCTCGTGGACACTCTCTTAATTTACACTGGGTATTAAAAAATTTAATCTTAGAAAATTTTCAGCCATTCTTTTTGAATCGTCTCCAGCATAGTTTCGGCTGAATCAATTTCTTCTTCCAAATACAATACGAAATTCTCCAAAAAGCTCCTCATTAAGTCTTCGGATCTGGGGAGGCCTGTAAATTCATTAATGGCATAACTTTCTTGATAAATTTCATATGCATCTAAAAATAGCTTATCTTGGTCAGAATAGTCTGGCTCCGAAGCAGTATTCCCAGGGAAAGCATTTGCATAAACTGCCAGTTTGGCATTTACTTCTGGGCTCATTAAATATTCAATAAAACGCCAGGCTTCTTCTTTGTGCTTTGAATTAGAGGCAATACCAATTCCCCAATTTGCTACACATATTCCACTCTTTCCAGTATATCCGTCCATCTTGGGTATACTAGTTATTGCAACATCCATATTGGGGGCACCTTCTTTTATCAGCGTAAGATGAGCTAAAGAGGAAATCATAAATGCTAATCTGCCATTTACAAACTCTTCTACCATATCTGGTTCCCTCATTATATAAGCCCCAGGTGTAACTAGTCTCTCATCAAACAGCCATTTTATAAGTTCAGTAGTTTGTATTAACTTTTCATTACCAATTAGTTGAGGTTTTCCATTTTCCAACATATTTCCACCCGAAGCCCACAACCAACTCATAAATTGATTCTGAATCCCATTTGGTAAAGCGCTGGACAAAGGAAGTGCGTAAGCATAAATATTACTTGTAGGATCTGTAACTTTTTGAGCTAAACTTTTAAACTCGCTCCAGGTAGTAGGAAATTCTACGATACCCGCATTTTTTAATATATCTTTGTTAACATACATGGGATAGGCAAAATTTACAACCGCAATCATGTAGGTATTCCCTTCTACTTGGACTTGTAAAGACAACTGACTATCATCATAACCCGAAGAGACCATCAATTCACTCAGATTTGCAATTGCTCCCTGTTTAGCAAAATCATATACCCAAGAGCCGTCAAGACCTACAACATCTGGCATCATACCAGTAGCAGCCCCCGCAGCTATCTGTACTTTAGTGTCTGCATATGGGTTACTCAGCAATTCAATATTGATGCCTGTTTTTGCGGTAAACTCATCACAAATTTCACGCAATACTCCTTCAGGAAGTTCTGGTTCCCACCACTGTTGAAATTCCAAAGTTATTTCCTCACTTAAACTAATTACTGAAATCCCAAAAATTACAATGGACATCAACAATAATACTAGAAACCTTCTTTTACCCAACATAAATTTCACTCCTCTTTTTTTTAAAATTTGGTAATGATTTTAACCCTAACCTCGTTACTTAATTGTCACCTCCTTGTACTTATTTCATGCATATTTTTCCCTCACTCTTTGGAAGAGAAACTCTTTTTATATCTAAAGCTTCTATTTACTTTATTCCTGTCAATTGTAAAATACACATCTACCTAAATTTAGTCTAAAATATTCTATTTTGGATTAACAATAGTAAGTTTATTCAAGCATCCAATATTAGAAAAAAGTAAGCTATTTTTATTCTTTGTAAATTAGTTTTTAAAAACAAAATATACTTTGTCTATTAATTAAAAAGTTTTTTAATCTTATCAACATTTTTTCTAGTGTTGCTAAAATTAGATTTTTGAAATTTCTAAAGAAAATAATTGTGGGAATAAGTTCAAATTCTGTTCAGAATAATTATATGGGAGTTAACTTTTTTTGTCAACCATTAATTTATTCAATCAACTAATATTAGGAGCAATTACGAGCAATTATTTGCGATTAGGAAGCTTTTTCTTAGTTTTTCTTGAATTTTGTTAAAAATTGTTTTGTAAGATTTCATTAGATTTTCTTGTTTAATCGACTTAGATTGTTTTTAATCGACATTAATCAGCTCTATTTAAAAGTGAGAAATTTTTTTCACGGTGTTATAATTTTGTTAGCAGATATGAAGTTTTTGCTTAATAGAAAGCGAGGTCTTATATTTGAAAAAGGTCTATATAGATGGAGAACATCTGAGTTTGGAAGATGTGATTAATGTCGCTAGACATTATTATGAGGTGACTATCGAAAACTCCGTTCTTGACAATATTGAGAACTCCAGAAAAGTTGTAGAAAAGTTTGCAGAAAAGGAAAAAGTCGTGTATGGTGTGACCACTGGATTTGGAGAACTCTGTAATGTTTTCATTTCTAACGATAAAACGGAAAAATTACAAAGGAATCTGATTAGGAGTCATGCATGCGGAATTGGGGATCCTTTAGATATCGAAACTGTTAGGGCAATTATGTTGCTCCGTGCGAACTCTTTAGTCAAAGGTTTTTCTGGAATAAGGTTATCCACCATACAAACTTTGATCGATATGATCAACAAGAAGGTTCACCCGATAATACCAGAAAAAGGATCTTTAGGAGCAAGTGGTGATCTAGCTCCATTAGCTCATATGGTGTTACCGATGATAGGAGAAGGAGAAGCTTATTACGACAACAAGATGTTAAGTGGAAAAGAAGCAATGAAGATGGCAGGAATAGATCCGATAAATCTTGTTGCAAAAGAAGGTCTCGCTTTGATAAATGGAACACAAGTTATGACAGCCATAGGTGCATTATCAATATACGATAGCATAGAACTTTTAAAGACAGCAGATATCATTTCATCATTGACTTTTGAGGCGTTGAACGGTGTTATCGAGGCTTTTGATGAGAGGGTACACAATTTAAGACCTCATAAAGGGCAGATTGGTTGCGCTAATAATTTGAGGAGAATACTTGAAGGTAGTAAAATGGTGTCTCATCAAGGGGTATTGCGTGTTCAAGATTCTTATTCATTGAGATGTATCCCTCAGGTTCATGGTGCCTCACGTGATGCAATAAATTATGTACAAGATGTCATTGAAAAAGAGATGAATGCTGTAACTGATAATCCTTTGATATTTTCAAAAGAAGAAGAAGCAATTTCTGCGGGGAATTTTCACGGCCAACCAATCGCCTTGAGTATGGACTTTTTGGCAATTGCCTTATCTGAAATTGCAAATATTTCAGAAAGACGAATAGAAAGGCTTGTTAACCCTAAATTGAGTGGGTTAGCTCCTTTTTTGATAGAAGAAAGTGGCTTGAATTCTGGTTTTATGCTGGTTCAATATTCAGCCGCCTCGTTGGTTTCAGAAAATAAAGTCTTAGCTCATCCTGCAAGTGTTGACTCAATTCCTTCTTCTGCAAACCAAGAAGATCACGTTTCTATGGGTACAATCTCAGCGAGAAAGACGAAAAATATTCTAAACAACGTCCAAAAAGTATTAGCTATGGAAATGCTTTGCGCTTGCCAAGCCATAGACCTACGAGGAAATAAAGGTTTAGGAAAAGGTTCAAAGATAGTTTATGATATAGTTAGAGATAAAGTACCGAAGATTAACGAAGACAGAGCGATGTATAAAATGATAGATAAATGTGAAGACATATTAAAATCTGGCATAATCGTTAAAGAAGTGGAAAAAGTAATTGGTAAATTATTTTAAAGAAAGGAGAAATTATCATGGTGAACAATATTGATATTTCTAATGCAATGTCCATTAAGTTGGATGATAAACTGCCTAGTATGCCCAAATTCATAGAAGGCATAAGAAGGGCACCTAAAAGACATTTGAACTTATCAAAAAGAGAAGTAGAACTAGCCCTTGCAAACGCCTTAAGGTACGTACCAGAAAATTTGCATGAAAAATTGGCTCCAGAATTCTTGCAAGAGTTGTTTACTAGAGGTAGAATTTATGGATACAGGTATCGACCTGAGGGAAACATTAAGGCAAAACCTGTAGATATGTACAAGGGTAAGTGCATTGAAGGAAAGGCATTTCAAGTTATGATCGACAACAATTTGGATTTTGATGTTGCTTTGTATCCTTATGAACTGGTAACCTATGGTGAAACCGGTCAAGTATGTCAAAATTGGATGCAGTACAGATTGATTAAAAAATACCTTGAAGAATTAACGAGAGAACAAACCTTAGTTGTGACTTCAGGACATCCTTTAGGCTTGTTCAGATCCACCCCAAATAGTCCGCGAGTGATAATAACAAACGCATTGATGGTTGGGATGTTTGATGATCAAGAACATTGGATCAAGGCACAAGCCATGGGTGTTGCCAATTACGGGCAAATGACTGCGGGAGGTTGGATGTATATAGGACCTCAGGGTATCGTTCATGGCACTTACAATACCTTGTTAAACGCTGGAAGGTTGAAATTAGGAATACCACAAGATAGTGATCTAAGAGGGCGCTTGTTTGTTAGTTCAGGTTTAGGTGGAATGAGTGGTGCTCAAGCTAAAGCGATAGAAATCGCAAGAGGCGTTGGGATAATTGCGGAAGTGGATTATTCGAGAATACAAACAAGGCTCAACCAAGGTTGGCTAAAAACCTGCAGTAAAGATTTGGACAAAGTTTTTGAAATAGCCTTCGATCATCTAAATAGAAAAGAACCCATTTCTATCGGTTATTATGGTAATATTGTAGATCTATTGGAATACATTGTAAAGAAAAATATAAAGGTAGATTTGTTATCAGATCAGACATCTTGTCACGCTGCCTACGAGGGAGGTTACTGTCCTCAAGGCTTGACTAATGAAGAGAAGAATCAGCTCTTAGAAACAAATAAAGATAAATTTATTGAATTAGTCAACAGTTCATTAAGAAGGCATTTCGAACTTATAAAAACAATGGTTGATAGAGGAACCTACTTTTTTGACTATGGGAATAGCTTTATGAAAGCGGTTTTTGATGCGGGCGTGAAAGAAATATCAAAAAATGGGATTGATGAAAGCGAAGGTTTCATATTTCCCTCATATGTGGAAGATATAATGGGGCCATTAATATTCGACTATGGTTATGGACCTTTCAGATGGGTATGTTTAAGTGGAAAAAGAGAAGATCTATTGAAAACGGATAAAGCGGCGATGGACTGCATAGATCCCAATAGAAGGGGCCAAGATAGAGACAACTACATATGGATTAGGGATGCAGATAAAAATAATCTTGTTGTAGGTACTCAAGCAAGAATCCTTTATCAGGATGCTATAGGAAGGATGAAGATAGCGCTTAAATTCAATGAAATAGTAAGAAAAGGGGAAGTTGGTCCCATAATGCTCGGAAGGGATCATCACGATACAGGTGGAGCTGACTCTCCTTTTAGAGAAACGGCGAATATAAAAGATGGAAGTAATATAATGGCAGATATGGCAACCCATGATTTCGCAGGAAATGTAGCAAGGGGAATGAGTTTGGTGACACTCCACAACGGAGGTGGAGTTGGAATCGGTAAGGCAATTAACGGTGGTTTTGGCTTGGTTCTAGATGGAAGTGTAAGAGTGGATGAAATAATAAAGAATGCAATTCCATGGGATGTTATGGTTGGGGTTGCCAGACGATCTTGGGCTAGGAATGAAGCTTCTATAAAAACATCAATAGAATACAACAAAGAAAACAAAAATACAGATCATATAACTTTGCCCTACATTGCTGACAAAGATATGATAAAAGATTTGGTTGATAAATACTATGAGGGTTAGGAGGTAGATACTTTGAATAAAATTCTAGAGTGTGTTCCCAATTTTAGTGAAGGAAGAGATAAAGAAAAGTTAGAACGTATTGTAGATGAAGTAAGAAAACAAGAAGGAATAAAATTGCTGGATTACTCTATGGATAAAGACCACAACAGAAGCGTAGTTACTTTTGTAGGAGAACCCGATCAGGTAATAGAAACAGCTTTTAACGCATGCAAAAAAGCAGCCGAGTTGATAGATTTAAGAACTCACAAAGGCGAACATCCTAGAATGGGCGCTACAGACGTTATCCCGCTCATTCCAATTAAAAACATATCAATGCAAGAGTGTGTAGAGTACTCTAAAAAATTGGCAAAAAGAATAGGAGAAGAGTTGAATATCCCCGTGATATTGTATGAAAAATCAGCCAGCCGACCCGAAAGAGAAGATTTAGCCGTTATAAGAAAAGGTGAGTTTGAAGGAATGTTTGAAAAATTAAAACAAGAAGAGTTCAAACCAGATTTTGGCCCAGATAAACCACATGAAAGTGCAGGAGTTACCGCTGTGGGAGCCAGAATGCCTTTGATAGCTTTCAACGTAAACCTAAATACAAACAACTTAGACATTGCAAAAAAGATAGCCAAAGCTGTGAGAGGTAAAAGTGGCGGATTTAAATACTGTAAAGCACTAGGTTTTGAATTAAAAGAAAGGAATATCGTCCAAGTTTCGATGAATATGGTTGATTACACAAAAACACCTTTGTACAGAGTATTTCAATTGATAGAAAACGAAGCGAACAGGTATGGAGTGAACGTCATTGGAAGTGAAATAGTTGGGTTGGTGCCAATGAATGCCCTTGTTGATACAGCTGATTATTTTCTGAAATTAGAAGATTTCAGTTATGACCGTGTTTTGGAGAATAGGATTTATGGAGACTAATATGAGCGAAAAAGCTACTTTGGTGATAAAAAACATTTCAAATTTAATAACCATGAAAGGTCCTAATAGACCAAGAAAGAAAGAAGAAATGTCAGAAATTGGCTTGATTAAAAATGGCATCATTGCTGCTTCAAAAGATAAGATTATCTATGTTGGAAGTGGTGACTTGCCAAAAGACATAGAAATATCTCAAGATGCAAAAATTATAAACGCCCAAGGAAAGACTGTAACGCCTGGTTTGATAGATCCTCACACTCATTTGGTTCATGGAGGCTCAAGGGAATACGAATTATTTAAGAAATTAAAAGGTGAAAGTTATTTAGATATTTTAAGTTCTGGAGGAGGAATATACGACACCGTAGAATCAACAAAAAAAACGTCTTTTGAAGAATTACTTAAAAAGGCAGAAAAAAGTTTAAATAGAATGTTGTCTTATGGAGTAACAACCGTTGAAGCAAAAAGCGGATACGGACTCGATGACTTTGACACTGAGTTGAAACAGCTTGAAGTCATAAGAGAACTCAATAGAATCCATCCGGTAGATTTGGTCCCAACCTTTTTGGGAGCCCATGCCGTACCTAAAAAGTACGAAGGCAACGTCGATAAATTCGTAGATATACTTATAAGAGAAATGATCCCGTATGTGGCAGAAAAAGATTTAGCTAAATTTTGTGATATATTCTGTGAAAAAGGAGTTTTCTTAGTTGATCAATCCAGGAAAATACTCTCTGCTGCAAAAGAACACGGCCTATTTCTCAAAATTCATGCAGATGAAATAGAACCTTTAGGAGGTGCCGAATTAGCTGCTGAGTTAGGTTGTATTTCAGCTGATCATTTGGTTGGTGCAAGTGATGAAGGTTTGAAAAAAATGGCCAAGAGCAATGTTATAGCCACGCTACTTCCTACGACAACCTTCTTTTTGCAAAGTGAGAAGTATGCAAACGCTAGAAAGATGATTGATCTTGGTATACCAATCGCATTATCGACAGATTATAACCCAGGAAGTTCGCCTACAGAAAATTTACAATTGGTTATGACGTTTGGGGCACTAAAATTACATATGAATCCAAAGGAAATAATTACATCGGTCACTATTAATGCCGCTTGCGCGTTGAAATTAGAGGATAAAATCGGAAGTTTAGAAGTAGGTAAAAAAGCTGATATAACAATTTTCGATGTCCCAAATATAGAATACCTAATATATCACTTCGGAGTAAACCACACTCAAACTGTTATAAAAAATGGAGAAGTGTATGATATAGCCGCGGTCTCTTGACAAAGCCTATAACGTAGTGTATAATAATTTTGATATCTTGACATAAGTAACTTTTTCCGCCGGGGTGGTGGAATTGGTAGACACGTATGGTTGAGGGCCATATGAGTATTTACACTCGTGCGGGTTCAAGTCCCGCCCCCGGCACCAAGATAAAGGATCGTGCTTTACGATCCTTTTTTAAATTATTTTTATTATATTTCTTGATTGACAATCTCACTTCTAATTTCTATCTACTGGGGGTAAAAGTATAGAAAAGAAATCTGAGGTTAACTTTCCTTTTTTTATTGAATTATTTATTGCCTTTTCTTTGTTATTAGCACTTTCCTACTTAAATAAAGTCTTGGTATTAATAGGCTATTTTTTGTTTCTTTTTCTTTTAAAACTCTTTGAAAAAGATAAATTAAAAGTCTTTTTAATCGGTGTTTTGTTGTTTCCTGCCTTGTTATACATTCCCATCAATCTCAATTCAGAAGTGGGTATTTTGGGAAAAATTATAGACAAAAGAGGAAATTATTATACGGTATTTTCAAAAAAAATCTATTATGAAAATCAATGGCAGAATTATAGGAATTATTATAAATTTTACTACCGTGAATTCAGCACGGTTCCCATCACCACGGGCAAAAACGTTTACATATATGGAACAATTGAAAACGATTTTCTTAGAGCTGAATATATGGCTCCTGCTAACAACAACTCGATTATGAAGGTAAAAGATCTTGCAACCAATAGATTGTCTGAAAACATAGAAAATAATGAGGCACTTGATATATTGACGAGCTCTTTTATGGGTAATATACGGGATAAAGAGGTATTTCAAAAAACAGGGACTTTGCATCTATTTGCCGTTTCAGGTATGCACGTTTACATAATTTACTCAATGATCAGCTTCTTTCTAAACTTTTTTATCTTGAAAAGAAACCTAAGACTCATTTTATACTCTACTATCATCACTTTTTATTTGATTTTTACCGGATTCACCCCAAGTTCTGTACGGGCTGTATTGCTTTTAATCACCTTGAACTTATTCAGACTTTTCGATGTCCCTGTTAGCTCCTTCAACATTTTAGGATTAATAGGATATCTCAACCTTTTGTTCATTCCTAATAATCTTATGAACGTTAGTTTTCAAATGAGTTATGCAGCGACTTTTATGATTTTATTTACAATGAACTATGTAGAAAATCAATATTTTAGATCTTTATCTGTCCCCATAGCGGCATATGTTGGTATATTTCCTATAGCTCTGATACACTTTGGAGAAATTTCTTTGACTGGACTTTTCATAACGCCTATTCTAACACCTGCTATTTCATTATTAATCTTATGTAGTATTTTATCAATATTGTTGCCTTTCAATTTTGTTCATTTTTTTTCAACTTTTTTTGCTTTGTCACTAAAAAATTTCGTAAATCTTTTTACCTTTTGGGAACCAATTGAATTTAGTTCTTTATTTATTCCCTTATTTTTATGGAGCTTGATCTTTTTGCTATATGTATGGCTTCTTCAAAGTAAACAAAAAAGGCCCCAATTTAATAGAGGCCCTTAATTTTGAATTATACTTGTTTACATTGGAGGGTCTTCATCTAAAAGATCTTCGATCTCTGATTGATCAGAAAATTCAATTTTTACAATCCATCCTTTATTTTCGGCGTCTTCGTTTATTATTTCTGGCTTGTCTTCAAGATCTTTGTTAACTTCAACGATTTTCCCACTTAAAGGTACATATATATCTTCTGCTGACTTTACAGATTCTATGGTGCACAGGACTTCACCTTTTTTTACTTCTTTTCCAACTTCTGGTAATTCAACGTAGGTAACATCACCCAATTCTTCAGCAGCCTTTGAAGAAATTCCGACAGTTGCTATGTTCCCTTCTATTGTTACACATTCATGGGTAAGTGCGTATTTCTTCATAATACTTGACTCCTCCTTTTAATTTGTAATTTTTTGTTGTCTTTAGAAATTAAAAAAGTTGCTATAGCGCCTTTCCCCCGCATCCCACCCAGGTTATTAGTTAACTAATAACCTGCTTTTTTTACAGCTCTGATTACTCCAACGGTTATTAATACCGCTATAATAATCTCTGGGATACCGTTTGTTAGGCCTATACCTAACATTACCCCACCTACCGCTTCCCTTGCTACTCCCATAGCGGTAGCTATCCTGTCAGCAAATAAGAGATACATCATACTTAAAACACCTACGGTGTTAGTCAAAGTTCCTAAAGCAGCACCTACACCAACAGATACGCTATTTCTCCACTTTGAAACTTTTTCTTTATTACTCGAGAAAAGTTCAAATACTAACCTGTATGAATAATATGAAACTAAACCAATCAGTATTCTTGGTAATACAGAAACTAACGGATTAATAAAAGCAAAAGACAGTATGTTTGGTCTTAAAAGTGCTTGAATTATGCTAGACACCCCAAATATCAATCCTATGATCATTCCTGCCACAGGTCCCTCCAATATTGCCCCAATTATAACTGGAATATGCATAGTTGTGGCATTTGCTGGGGGAATGGGAATAAACCCCAATGGAGTAAATCCTAGAACAAAAGAAATACCAGATAACAACGATATAGTCACCAAGCGCTTGGTTCTTACTTTCATGTTTTTCCTCCTCGTATAATATGTA
>NZ_JAHC01000007.1 GCF_002924625.1 Petrotoga sibirica DSM 13575
GACATATCACCGATTAGCTTTAATGCAAAAAGTTAGCTACATGCATGTTACTATTTTAAGTAACTGTCAAACCACGTTGTAATTTCTTTTAATCTTCTTATTCGATGTTTTGGTTTTCCACTTCTACTTAACTCATGATTTTCTCCTCTAAACATAACCAATTTTGATTCTACACCGTTGTATTTGAGTGAAGTAAACATCTGCAATCCTTCAGCCAACCAGCAACGGTAATCTTCTTCCGAATGAATAAAAAGAGTTGGAGTTTTTACGTTATCTGCGTATTTCATAGGTGAGTGGAACCATAATTTTTCATAATCACTCCATGGTGTAGCTGCTTGTTGATCTTCAACGAAGTAGTAACCGATATCTGTAGTGCCAAACTTGGCAATCCAATTTGCTATACTTCTTTGAGAAGCAGCAGCCTTGAATCTATCAGTGTGTCCAATTATCCAGTTGGTCATGTAACCACCGTAAGAACCACCGGTTACCCCTATCCTACTTTCGTCTATGAAAGTGAATTTTTCCAACACTTTATCAACAAAGTTCATTATATCTTCATAGTCTATAGTTCCATACTTTCCTCTGATATCTGCAAACTCATCTCCTCTTCCATCACTTCCTCGGGGGTTGCAAAACATAACAACATAACCTTCGTTAGCCCAATACTGCATTTCATGGAAAAAAACATCTCCACCATAAACGGTTTTTGGACCACCATGAATATCTAGGATTGCAGGGTATTTTTTGTTCTCTTCAAAATTGACAGGTTTCATAACCCATCCTTCTATTTCTGTTTCACCTTTGCCGAGGAAGGTTAGCCTTTCTGGCTTAGATAATGTTTTTTCTTTTATTACCCATTCGTTGAAAGTAGTTAATTGTCTCTCTTCACTGTCTTCTAATTCGTATAGTTCTTGAAGTTTCACATCTCTCATCCCCACAAAGATGATATGGCCTTTAAATACATCAAAACCATCAACGGATCCGCCTTGTGTGGTTAATTTTTCCCTCTTACCTCTCTCATCTATTCTATTTATGAAAGAATTTCCATACTCTGTTGTTTCAAAATAAAGGTAATTGTTCTCCACTTTGAATTCGCTGTTAGAACCGTACCTACAATCAGAACCTACAGAACTCCATGTACTAAAATCAAAATCAGTTTGAATTTGTTTCACTTCTTTTGTTTGCAAATCCATCAAATAAAATTTGGGATTTTCATTGATTCCGTACTCTTTCATATTGGAACCTAAGAAGATTATTTTCTCTTTTAGAAAGTCTGCATAAACGTAATTGAAAGGGTCTTCATGTGTTAATTTCTCTAAACTTTCTTTTTTTAAGTCATATAAATAAAGATTGGATCTTATTTCCATTTTATTTTTAAAAGTGTTGGAAATAAACAGCATTAAATCTTTCTCTTTATTCAATTTAAAACCTTCTACGTTTGTCAATTCATCTGTTAATGGGATAATTTTCTTATCTTCTAACGTATAAATGTATAATCTATTTCTTTTCTTGTTGGTAAATCCCTTTCCATTCGACCAGAAAGGTATTTCATCTAAAACTTCGTAATCTTTTTCTTCTTTGAGCTTATCCAATTCCTTTTCTTTTTCTTCCTTTGAAAGTTTCTCCAAATTCTTATATTTCGGGTCGTAAATACCAGTTACAACAAACTTATCCTTAGATATAGGCTCGATATCTGATGCAAAGAACGGGAGTTCAAAATATTTTTGAGCCTCTCCCCCTTTGATGTTTATTATATAATAAATTGTAAAAGGTTCACCCTTTTCCTTCCTCTTTTTATCCTTTTCTTCTCTCACCGTTGAGAAGATGATATTCTCATCGTCCAACCAAACATAAGAGCTTTCTTGATTGAAAGTGGTAAGTTTGTTGATCGATTTGTTATCAACATTGTAAAGCCAAATATTTGAGAGATACTTATTCTCATCGACATCCATCTCAGATACAACAAAAGCTAAGTTTTTACCATTCGGTGAAAATTTAGTATTCGATATGAACTTGTACTTTGTAAAATCCTCTAAAGCTAATTTCTCCATTATTCTACCTCCTCACAAAATATAACTGTTACTGTTTTTAGAAACTCTAAAACTTACTTTTGTGCACCTTCGCCAAGTTTTCTACCCTGTTACCTTTTTAAAGTTAAACCCTAGTTTTCGATTTGATAGATCTTTGGTTGAGATATTTCCACAAAAGGATCGTGTTGAAATATTAAAGCTTTACTTTCCATACTTTCTTGCCTATCAATGTTATCTATACCTTCTGGCCCATAGGTAAGCTGATACAAAGAATAATTATAAGGTATACCTATTTCCTTCAATCTTTTAATATCTCTCAACCAATTTGGTTCTTCAACTGGGGCATCTGATGAAATGAAAAAAGGAACTTGTGATTTGTATAAATCATAAAATCTAAACGCATCTTTTACCCTTTCACCCAATCTATCTGCAATAAAAACTTTATCGGATTCAATGAATTGAGGTTGTATGTCTACAATAAGGTTATGTTTTTTAATCCTTTCTATTTGTTTAGATTTAAGCACAATAGCATGAATTATTCTATGCCTTAATTTGGGATTTACCATTTCAAAAACTCTTAAAATTTGTTCTATAGCCCCATCTCCTATAGCATGAGCAGCTAAATGAAGCCCATTATCTTCACAAAATTTAACGACCGCATTTAACTCCGTATCTTCCCATAATTCTTCCCCATACGTATCGTAATCGGTGTACTTATTAAGCAATAAAGCTGTTCGTGCACCTAACGAACCATCCAAATATATTTTAACACATTTAAATTCGTTAAAGTATCCTAGTTCATAATATTTTAAAAGCTCATTATAGCCCTTAACGGCAACCTTTTCATATACAAAAAAATCATTATCGTGTGTAAATGGTAACTCGTCTTGAGAAATACCATGTAAATCATCTGAATGAACAAAACCATACCCTTTTTCTTTTAAATACCTCTTTGAGGTTTCGTAATTATTTTTTACGTCAGTAAAAGGACCAAAAGTTTTATAAAATTTGTCAATCGCACCTTCTTTGATTTTTCCTTCTTCAAAATCCACGTAATTACTTGAATCTGAAAAGTCAATACTCTCCAAAACCTTTGAATTCACAACCGCAAAATGTCCGCATCTCCTAACCAGCATGATAGGGATTTCTCTGTTTATTGAATCTAAAAAATCTTTATCAGGAATAGCAAATTCTTCTGTCCAACCTCTCAAAACGATTTTATTTGGTCTTTTACTTACAATTTCTTCTATAACACTTTTAATTTCAGATAGCTTCTTTTTCTCCAAAGTTGGTTGAGAAAGCTTTTCTCCCAATCCCAATATATGTAAATGTGAATCCGTTATCAATGGAGTAACGAATAACTTTTTGTTGTGCTTAGTGCTTATAAATTTAAATTTACCATTTCTACCGAGTTTAAACAAAATTCACTATCCTCCTTTTTAGGTAACTGCTTTCCACCTTATTTCCAAATTTTACCATACACTTTTGTTTATTTTTTTAAATTAAGTGCAAGTTACAATTTTTAAGATTTATCGGCATAATTGACTATAACGATTAATAATTGACTAAGATCGTAAATAATCGCTTTTTATCAAGTTTGTTTTAATAAGTAATTGTTGATATAATGTTTTTGTGTGCACGATGCAAATAATGTTTTTGCCATTTTTATTAAGGTTTAAAAAAGGTGATCGAATTGATTCTTAAAAATGAAACTCAATTGAAAATATTGCGTGAAATATGGCTAAAGAAAAAAACAACTATGTTAGAAATTAGCAATAATTTACAAATAGATAGATCAAACGTATCTAGAAATCTAAAAACTTTGAGAAGTATAGGTTTAATTTATTATTCTAACAAAAAGGTAAAAAATAGTAAGCGGGGAAGAAAAACTTTGCAATTACAAATCAATTACTCTTTTGCATACAATATAGGGATCACCGTTACAGAAAATTTTTTTCTTGTTTTATTGATGGATCTGAATTTTAACGTAATCAGAAAAGAAACAATTTTCAAAGAAGTGAATGAAAAAACAATAGTCAATGATTTGATTAATTGCATTGAGATTTTTTCGGATTTTTTAGAGCAGGTTCTCTTCATAGCGATATCTTTTCCGGAACCGGTTGATGATGAAAAAGGGTTGATCTTATCTTCTGGTATTTTCCCTATAAAAGATATGTGTTTAAAGAATATATTGGAGGAACGAATAAACATTCCAGTTCATTTAGAAAATGACGCTAATGCAGGAGCTATCTATCACTATTATAAGAATAATGGTATTTATAGATTTATAAATTTCATGTTTTTAAGTTTTTATGTTAATAAAAAAAGTATTAATGCAATTCAAGGGAATGGAATAATAATTAACGGTGAGATTTATAAAGGAGCTCATAGTTTTGCCGGCGAAGCACCTGTAATTATTCCAATTTGGAAACAGAACGAAAAAGATTATATGGATATTTTAAAATTTCAACAGTATCTCAAAGATGAAAAAAAATCTCATATCTTGAAAGATTATATTGATATATATTCGAAAGCAGCTTCAATAATCATTAATTTTTTAGATTCTGAAATTTTTATATTTGGAGGGCATACAGAGATACTTCCACAATTTTTATTAAAATCCATGGTCAGTAAAACAAAAGAAAAAATTATAGATAATGAAAGAAGAAAGATAAAAATTGAAATCGATAACGATGGTTTAGAAAGCATAGCAAAAGGTTCTGCCATGTCCTTTATGAATAAGATTATGAACAATTATAACATGGCAAATAAGGTTTTCCTTAAGTTGAAAAAAACAACATTTTCTAATTTCTAATTACCCTTTTACTTTTTTTCATACTTTAAAAGTATTGCAAAGCGGTGGTTTTTCGTAGTGAAAAACTTGTAAAATCAAAAAAGGAGGTAAGTTAGAATGAAAAAGAAAGTATGGCTAGTAACGTTGGTTGTTCTGTTGGTGGGCATAGTTTTTTCTCAGGTCTTACCAACAATTCCAAGAAGCGAAACACTAATTGTGGATAATCTACATGGACGTGTTGGTAACCCTGGAAGTTTTAACTTATGGATACCAGGATCTCTCGCCGGTCATGGGCCTCAACAGGTATTGATGGATGCTCTATGGTATGTTGATCCACAAACAGGTGAATGGATAAACGCCTTAGCTGCCCAAGAACCTGTTTACAATGAAGATTTTACACAAATAACCATAAAACTGAGACAGGGACTTTATTGGAGTGATGGCGTTCCTTTCACCGCTGACGATGTAGTATTCACGGTAAAAAATATTGCAAGCCACCCGGGTATGAATTCAAGTGCCCAACTTCAAATGTACGTAAAAGACATTTACAAAACGGATGATTACACTGTAGTTATAGAACTTAATTCTCCCAATCCAAAAGCTCACAACATTTTTACTTCTTTAGTTTATGGGGCTCTTTTTATTCAGCCAAAACACATATGGGAGAAAGTAGAGAATCCATTAACCTTCACTTTCAACCCTCCCGTTTCAATAGGTCCATATGTACTTGATAGTTACGATCCTCAAGGGTACTGGTTCTTATTCAAAAAACGTGAGGATTGGCAAAGAACAAGCGTTGGTCAATTGTATGGAGAACCAAAACCTAACTATGTGCTCTTTATTTACTATGGTACCGATGACAGAAAAGTTGCGGCTCAAGCTCGACATGAATTGGACATGATTTTCGATTTAACCCCCGAAGCTTTCGAAGTCTTGAGGGAGAGAAACAAGTATTCCGTTGTATGGTACGAAGATTTCCCTTGGGCATGGATGGATGATGTTAACTCAAGAGGAATGTTTCTTAACAACGCTAGATATCCCTTAGATAACAAAGACGTCAGATGGGCGTTAACCTTGGCAATAAACATTGAAGATGTCATTATTTCGGGATATGCTGGAATAGAGAGAGTATCCGCTCTTCATTCTTGTCCTACTCAGTATTTCACTGAGATTTATTATGACCCTTTGGAGCCATGGCTCGAAAACTTCACACTGGATGATGGTTACAAACCTTATGATACAAACGTCGCTTATAGAATAGCAGATTGGGCTAAAGAATCGTACAATATTGAAGTGGAAGACCCCGAAGCAGTCTGGGGAATCGGCTGGTGGAAATATGATCCTCAAGAGGCAGAAAAGCTACTTTTGAATCTCGGGTTTTCAAAAGATAGAAATGGAAGATGGTTGCTACCAGATGGGACTCCATGGAAGATCAGCATTATTGCACCGGCTGATTTTGAGATAGATGCCACAAGATTAGCATTTGCAGTAGCTGATCAATGGAGAAATTTTGGTGTTCGGGTTAACGTAGAAACCTTAGAAGCAGGCCCATTATGGACAAGACAAGCTCTCGGTGATTACGATGTTGGCTCTTTCTGGGGTGGGATGTTAGCATCCTCAGGTATTCCCGATATTTGGACGTTTATCAATGGTTTTAAATCGGACTTCTACACTCCTTTAGGAACCGCAGTTACAACCCCAAATAATTATAGATGGAAGGTTCCCGATAGAGTAGATCAAATAATTGATGAGATGGGTGCTTCTTACTTTGCGGACCCGAAAGTTATGGAATTGGCAAAAGAGTTCTATAAAGTAGCTGTTGAAGAAATGCCAGTAATTCCAATGGTAATAAACAAAAAATTCAATGCCAATGATAACTATTATTGGACAAACTATCCAAATGCAAACAATCCTTATATGGCCAACGTTTCTTGGTGGGCTGAATTTAAGTTCATGTTGCCAAGACTTGAGCCAACTGGAAGAAAATAAACAATCTTGTATGAAACAAAAGCCCGCTCAATTGGGCGGGCTTTGCTATAAATTTTTCAAAAAAGGAGGACCTAAACTTTGAAAGTTTTAAAAACATACATTATTCCTCGATTAATTCAATATTTACTTGTAATATTCATAGGGATAACTATAACTTTTATTATTCCTAGATTAACTCCTATAGATCCAGTACAGTCCGCTATAAACAGATTAACGTCCTATGGTGGAGCTTATATGGAACCTGAGGCAGTTGCAAGTATGCAAAATACTTTAAAAGAATTGTATGGATTAGAGGGCGGGGTAGTTGAACAGTACTTTGCTTTTTGGAAACATCTCTTTACTTTTGACTTTGGCCCTTCCTTATCCATGTTTCCCACACTTGTTACCGAGATTATTGCCAATTCTCTACCATGGACTTTTTTCTTACTTTTCTTCTCTCTAATCATTTCCTGGATTATAGGAAATATTTTAGGAGGATTAGCCGGATATTTTAAAGAAAAAAAATGGTCAAACGTGTTGGCTGTAGTTGCGATGTCTATATATCCAATTCCATATTACGTTATGGCTTTAATTTTAGTTATTTTGTTTGTTTATATTTTTCCAATATTTCCAATGATGGGAGGATACAGTGTAGGAATTCAACCATCTTTTACTTGGTCATTTTTTTTGGATGTCTTAAGACATAGCATATTACCTGCAATTTCTTTGATTCTAGTAGGCATAGGTTGGTGGTTTTTAAGTATGAGATCAATGACATCCAACATAGTCGCAGAGGACTTTGTCACTTACGCAGAATTTGCGGGCTTACCCAAAAACAAGTTGTTATACAGTTATGTTATGAGAAATGGTGTATTACCACAAATAACTGCTTTAGCTCTTCAAATTGGTGGAATATTCAACGGGGCCATTATAACTGAAGTTGCCTTTTCTTACCCTGGAGTCGGCTCTTTGTTACAAAAATCAATCACCAACGGTGATTTCAATTTAATGATGGGGATATCTGTCCTCTCCATAATAGCAATAGCAACTGCATCGTTGATAATAGATTTAATTTACCCTTTGTTTGATCCAAGAATAAGGTATAGATGAGGTGATTATATGTTTGTAATAATAAAAGATCTCCTAAAAAGAGATAAAAAATTTTTGTTTGGATTTACTGTAATATCTATTTTGGTTTTCTTGGCTATTTTATCGGCATTTTCACCATACGATCCAAGGTCATGGAATGTTGTTCCAAAAGACAAATCACCCAGTTTTCAACACCTTTTAGGAACAAATTCGATGGGCCAAGATATATTCTGGAATACCACCCATGCTTTAAAAAATTCATTCATTTTAGGATTAACGACGGCATGCATTTCAACCATAATAGGCACCATAGTTGGATTAATAGCGGGTTACAGAGGAGGTATTTTGGATCGAATTCTAATGTCCATAAACGACAGTTTCATAGTTTTACCCTCTTTACCAATACTCGTATTCCTTTCTTTTTCTTTAAGAGAAAAAATGACTATCTTTGTTATGGGAGCTATACTTTCCATATTCTCCTGGCCTTGGGGGGGAAAACAAGTTAGGGCCCAAGTTCTAAGTTTAAGAGAAAGAGAGTTCACTTACACTTCTATATTTTCAGGGATGAACATGTGGAAGGTAGTTTTTAAAGAACATCTTCCTTTTGTGATACCCTGGGTGATAGCTAATTTTATTAACACGATTCTTTGGGCATTAGGAATGGAGATAACTTTGTCGGTCCTTGGATTGACTAGTCTAGAAACACCCACTATTGGCACAACTATCCATTGGGCAATGCAATATCAAGCAATTTTCAGAGGAATATGGTGGTGGATGTTAACGCCAATAATTTTATCAGTTATATTTTTTGTGGCATTATACATGCTTTCAGTTAGTATAAGCGAATTCTTGGATCCTCGAACCAGATTGCAAAGAATAAAAATGGGAGGCTAATATAGATGTCTTTACTTGAAATAAAAGATCTATCTGCTTATTATATTACCCATGTATTTGGTGTGAAAAGGGATGTAAAAGCGGTAGATAATCTGACCTTTTCAGTTGAAGAAAATGAGATCATGGGTTTAGCTGGTGAATCAGGTTGCGGAAAAAGCACCTTGCTAAAAGTTCTTTTATCTATGGTCAAACCTCCTTTGAAAGTCCTAAAAGGGGAAGTAAACTACTCATATGATAGTAAAAATTTCAATCTTTTGACCTTAGATGAAGAGAGATTAAGAAAGGTACAATGGGAAGACATATCTTATATTCCACAAGGTTCTATGAGCACGTTTAACCCTGTGAGAAAAATACGAAAAACCTTCGAAGATGTTATAAAAACACATAAAAAAAACTCTGATAAAGAAGTGTATGAAAAACTTATGGAAGAGCATTTAAAATATTTAGGACTACCTTTGGAGGTTTTAGATTCATATCCTCACCAACTTTCAGGAGGTATGAGACAAAGAACAACCATCGCACTTGCAACTATACTAGAACCGAAAGTTATATTTGCTGATGAACCTACAACCGCTTTGGATGTCGTAGTCCAAAGGGGTGTTATACAGATGCTTAAACAGCTTCATAGAGAGCATAGAAATACAATGGTAATGGTTACACATGATATGGCTGTGCACGCTAACGTTGCTGATAGGGTTGCTGTAATGTATGCTGGAAAGATAGTTGAAATTTCCAAAAAAGAGAAATTGTTTACAAACCCAAGTCACCCCTACTCTAAATTTCTCATAAACTCTCTTCCAAAGATAGGCGATAGAAGGCAAAGAGCAAGTGCACCTGGTAATCCTCCGTCTTTGGCTAACCCTCCTGAAGGATGCAGGTTTCATCCAAGATGTCCTTATGCCAAAGATATCTGTAAAAAATACGTACCAAAACTAATAGAAGATGAAAAAGGGCATTATGTTGCATGTTTCTTATTCTCCGATGAAGTAGAGGAAGGTGAGAACGTTGTCCAACAAACTACTTGAGGTTAAAGATTTGGAAAAAGTATTCCATTTAGGTGGAAGATTCTTTGGAACTAAATTAAAAGCTGTAAATAAGGTAAATTTTGATTTAGATGCTGAAAAACCTAAAATCCTAACTTTTGCCGGAGAGACAGGAAGTGGAAAAACAACTGTAGCCAGAATGATCCTGGGGCTTGAAACTCCTACTTCTGGGGAAGTTATATACAAAGGAAGGAATGTAACACACATCAAAAAAAGAAAAGAACTTATGGAATATATGAAAGACGTGCAACCCATCTTTCAAAATCCTTTTGAAACATTTAATCCTCTAAAAAAAGTGGATACGTATCTATTTGAAATGGCTGAAAATTATAAAATAGCAAAAACAAAAGAAGAGAAACAAAAGGCAGTAGAAGGATCACTTAACTCAGTCGGGTTGACACTAAAGGAGATTAGAGGAAGGTACCCCAACGAATTATCGGGGGGACAGTTGCAGAGAGTTTCTGTTGCCAGAGCTCTTGTAACAAGGCCTTCACTCCTAATAGCCGATGAGCCTGTTTCGATGGTCGATGCTTCTTTGAGAATGTCAATAGTGAATTTGTTTGCTGAGTTGAAAACAAAGTATAAAGTATCAGTTTTATACATAACTCATGATCTTGCAACCGCTTATTACATAAGTGATAGAATTGCCATAATGTTAAGGGGGGATGTGGTGGAATTTGGAGATATAGATAAAGTCATGCTTTCTCCTCTCCATCCATATACCCAAATACTCATAGAGTCTGTTCCTCAACCAGACCCAGAAGGAACATGGAAAGAAGATATAAAATTATCTTCTTTAGAAATCAAAGAATTTTCAAGATTAGGCTGTAAGTTCTATGAGAGATGCCCATTTTCAATGAAAATTTGTAAAGATGTAGAGCCTCCATATGTTTTTAAAGATGGGAGAGAAGTGAAATGCCATCTTTACTCTGAAGAAATTGAACACATTGAAAAGTCTGAAGAAACTGTAAACTAAGTGAAATTTAGGAACAGTGGGCATTGAAAAAAATAAAGGCGTTAAATTTCGGCGCCTTTATTTTTAGAATCTATATATGAACAGGTATTTGGTAGGTTGAAATTTTTGAAGAAATATTAATTCACTTTGAGAAAATAGCTAAATATCCTAGATTAGCAAAGCGGTATTTGATATCTTCGAACCTCATTTCGTTAATTATAATGTTTGATATCAATCTTTGAAAAGGTAGCCAGGTAATATGATCGATGGGGACCGTCATCCTTCTTGGCCTTCCTAAGTTTTCCCATAGAACCCTTCTTGTGTTTTTGGGTAAGGTTTTATCAAAAGCTGCTTCTAAGAATGTTACCTTTTCTCTATTTAAAAATTTGGCATAAGCTGCAGGATCAACTTTCATCAATGGATGTATATTCGAATTTAAAAACTCTTGAATGCTTTTAAATTTTCCTACATTTCTTAAATCTTCTTGAAAGGTTTTTATTAGCCTTTCTCTATCGTTTAAATAAAGTATGTTGTCTTTCTTTTTAAGTAATTCCCTTCTTGTAAATTCCAATGTAGGCGATTCCCATACAAGTTCAGCCATGTTTCCACCACTGGCTATAATGAAATTATGCTTAATCTCAGAATTTAAAGAGTTAACGATAACAGATACCATACCCCCAAGGCAGTATCCTATCATGAAGTTTCGTTCATGCCAAAGTTCGTTTGCCTTCAAAAAATCTATGATACTTAATACATCAACAACCGCATGTTCCCATGTGTTCAAGGTTGTATAAATATCGGCAGAAAAATAATTTTTGCCGCTCATCGATCCATTTGATGTTCTAGTATAATTGTCTGGTAATATTGGCACTACAGCCCTTATACCTAATTTGGAAAAATATCGTCCCATTTTTAAGATATAGGTAATATTTTTGGTTCCTAAACCATGAAGTATTAAAACTACACCCAAAGTTTTCCCTTTAGGCTCAAAAAGAAAAATTTCATTAGTTTCTGTGCCTTTTTTATTAAATTTGTATAAGGAATGAAATTTTATCAATGATTCTCTATAATTTCTGCCTTTATTTATGAAGGACTGAGTAAACTCAATATTTTGTTTTGCATAACTAAAATCTATTTTAAAATTCCTTTGTGTCATATGTTCATCTCCCCATTTTTGTAGATCTCTATTTCTATACCGCTTTTTTCTCTAATGTATTATCAGTTTCTGTATTTTGAAATACTTTTCTAATGAAACTCACCGTTTTTTCAACAAATTTCTGAGTTAAAATATCTTTTAATTCGAATTCAAAAGAATGCTTCCCTTTGGGATGAATTAACAAAGTAGAAGGTACCCCACATTCTTTTATCTTCTTATTTAACTTTATGGAAGTCATCACAGGAACAGTATCATCTTTTTTCCCATGCACTAGCAATGCTGGAATCATTCTTTCAGATATATAATTTATAGGTGAATATAACTTATATTCTTCAAATTTTCTTTTAGGAGTGCCTTTCATTGTTGCTGTAACTGCGAACTGCGCAAAAAGCGAATCAACTTGCTTACTCCACAGATCTAGAAGGTCTGAAGGGGCATACCAAGCTACCACTCCTTTTATCCCCTTCGTTTTTTCTAAATGATTATAGTAAGAGTGATATGCTGCATAGTAAAGGGTCAATGTTCCCCCTGCTGACGTTCCCATCAACACGATATTTTCTTTGTCTAAATCCAGCTCTTCACTATGATCTTTTATATAATTTAAGGCATCGTTGTAATCCTCTATCAATTCTTCATATTTGTTGAAATAACCATACCTGTAATCTATCGCAACAACGGCGAATCCTCTACTCGCTAAAAATTTGGCCCATGCGGTAACGCTTGATAACTTCCTACTTCCCGTTATCCAACCTCCACCATGAGCAAAAAAAACTACGGGATATTTGCTTTTTACCTTAGCAGGATAGTATAAATCTAATTTCAAAGGTATCTTATCTTTTTTATACTCTACAGTAATTGTATCCGAATAAGAGCCTTTCTTAACTTCCAACGGAAGATTCCCAAATACAGATTTCTTAATTGTTTTTACGTTTAACAGAATTATTAGAAAAAAAGTTATTAAAGCATTCCAAAAAAAGAGAAAAAACAAAAGAATTATCCCAAAAATCTTAAAGATTTTTTTATACTCATTTTTGTCAGAAACTTCTTTCTTCACCTTTTCGCTAATTATTCAAATCACTCCAATAGAGTTTTATGGTTTGTTCGTCCTAATTTTTTCTCTGTTTATCACAAAAATATCAGATTCTGAATAATAATTAGTAAAAAAAACATATTTTTTGTCCAGTGTATATGTTGGATAGAAACAGTCATTTGTCAACATGCCCGATAGATTAATCTTTTCTCCTTTATTGTATTCATATATACTGAAATATGTCCCATTAAACTCAGAGAATACAAGTAACTCTGAACCATTTGACCAATTATCGGTTTGATTATTTGGTTGTGATATTAACGGTGAAATATTGTTTTCCTCGTCAACAAAATAAACATTCATATTCGCCGTTTGATGGCGCACACCATAAAAACTGATTTTGTTACCATCCCATTTGGTGGGTCTAAATTTCATAAGATCCTTTGACTCTGTTAATTTCTCAAGTTTATCGTAATATAAATCGTATACCCAAACTTCCGTCCACTGGCCACCATCTTCATCCATAGTGAATAGAACCAAGGTGTTGTCATAAAAATATGGTGAATAAGCATTCTTATCGCGGGGACTTATTCTTTGAATCTGCTGAGTTTTTAAATTGTACAATACAACATCCCATTTACCAAACAATGTCGTTTGGAAAGCTAAATACTCATTGTTTGGAGAAACATCTGGAAAATATTCAGCAGAATACTCCAAATGAATCTTCTCTTCTGTTCTTTCTTTAAAGTCAAAAATATAAATTTCCCTATTTCCAATATATCTATCACTTACAAAATATAATTTGTTATTTTGAAAAATAGGGTATTCATCTACCCCTTTCCAAAAAGTGATCTGTAAAACGTCCCAATTTTCTCCATACAAAAATCTTTGAAAAGATAATGTTTCCAGAGCTTTTACGGCAAACTTTTCTACCCAATCAGCAGTTTCACCAGATTCTTCTGAGTAGGAAAAACCCCCACCAGTAAAGTATCCAAAAGCAATTGTGATATTTTCCTTGGTATTTGTAAATATGTTCATTGTAACGTCATACTCACTAATATTTATTGAGTTAGACATTGCATCTTTTATGTTTACATTATACATATAACTTCCAATACTTTTTATTTTTTCTGCAACTTGCTTTGTAATCCATGTATTATCGTTTAAATTTATAATCATATTATCTTTTGATAGATTTGCAGAAAAAGAGCCCAACGTAATGAGAACAAATGTAGAGACCAAAAGTATTTTTTTTATCATATCTTTTCTCACCTTATAAATTTTCTGCAATTTTCCTGAAATGATAGCCGTAAATTGAAAGAGAAATCATCTTTGGCAACGCTTTAGGTATTTTAAATAAGCTCCAAAAAAGCGTTCCCCAATATTGTTTTCTTTCTTTACCAATAATTCCTAAAATAATAATAGATTTAATAAAAGCGATCATTTCTTGGAAGCCTATTTTGGCCTTTGAGAATCCCGGTACCTTATAATTAGACAAAAATTTTTTCAAACGATCATAATAGTTTTTGGGCTGATAAAGCTTAGCAACAAGATTTTTGTAATTTTTGACAAGAAATTCCAAATTCATCTTTGGAATAATATTCGTATTGATATCCACATTGTTTCCACTTATTTCTCCCCGTAACCTATTTTCCTTGAGTAATCTTGAATATAATTCACTTCCCCTTGGGGCATTCAAAATTCCAACCATGGCGGTAACTATGCCGTTTTTTTGTATAAAATCAAATTGACTATCGAAAATTGTGGGTTTATCGCTATCAAAACCGACAATAAAGCCTCCTTGAATTTCAAAACCAAAACTTTGAATTTTTTTTATAGATTCTTCAAGATCTTGTTTAATATTTTGATACTTGTTAGCTTCTCTTAAACTATCCGGATCAGGGGTTTCTAAACCAATAAAAACTCTGTCAAAGCCTGCTTTGAACATCAAATTCATGAGTTCATCATCATTAGAAAAATCTATAGAAACTTCGGTATAGAAAGAAAATGGGTAATCATGAGTTTTTTGCCACTCAATTATCGAGGGTAATATTTCTTTTTTTAATTTCGATTTATTTGAGATAAAATTATCGTCTACAAAGAAAACTGAACGTCTCCAACCTGCATCATATAAAGATTGAAGTTCTTGGTTCAACTGTAGACTTGTTTTGGTTCTGGGTTTTCTACCATTCAAAGCCGCAATATCACAAAATTCACAGTTATATGGACAACCTCTGGAATACTGAATACTCATAGATCCGTACCATTTGAGATTTAACAAGTCCCACCTTGGAACAGGTGTAGCTTCGATATTACAAAAATTAGGTTTCGCATAATATCTTTTTAACTTATTTCTATTGATATCTTTAACAAGCTCATCCATCAATTCTTCTGCTTCTCCGAGAACAAAATGGTCCACAGTTTTTTGAAAGGTGTCGGGTTCCATTGTAAAAAGAGGGCCACCAGCAACTATGGGTTTACCAAATTCTTTACATTGTTTGACCACATTTATTGCAGACTCTCTTTGAACAGCCATGGCGCTTATAAAAACATAATCTGAATTTAGTATATCCTCTTTTTTTAATTTTTCACAATTCATATCCACCAACTTAACGTTCCATTCTTTTGGTAGATAAGAAGCTATTGTAATCAAACCCAAAGGTGGCAAAGCGGCACGTTTGAAAATAAATTTCAGGGCATGTTTAAAACTCCAAAATGTTTCGGGATAAGCAGGATAAACCAAAAGTATGTCCATAGTTAGCCCTCCTTCTAGGTGCTTTGTTGCAACGGGTCCAACGAGCATTTATAATTTAATTATACCACACTTTTCAATTTTAAATTTTAAATTTTAAAAGTGAAAAAAGTGAATATCTTTAGGAAACGTTTTCATTTTTTTAAAAAAAGAATGATAGAATAACGAGAAGTAAACTATGGGAGGAATTGTATGTTTTTAGGATATCATATTCTTACAAAATTTTTTAAAAACGGAGAATTATCAAACGATTCTCCAAAAGAAAGCTATCTTTATTACGAAAAAAATGCAATAGATGGAGATCTTCAAGGTATCATTCAAAAATTAGACTATCTAAAAGAGCTTGGGATAGATTTGATATATCTTGGACCCATTTTTAAGAGTAAAACTACCCATGGGTACGATATCACCAATTATTTTTCTATTTCAGAAAATATAAGTTCCAATTCCGAAGAAGAAGCTAAAGCCATCTTTGCAAAACTTATTGAAAATGCTCATAAAAGAGGGATAAAGGTTATTATCGATCTAGTACTTAACCATGCCTCAAAGGAGTTTGATTTTGATTCCGTCCCCAAAAATTTGAGTGTTAAAACCGAATCTCCACGTTCACCCCAAGAAGAAAGATGGCAAATGTCCTTTTTGTTCTGGAATCTAGACGATGAAGATACAAGAGAATTTTTAATAAGAGTTGGAGAGTATTGGCTAAAAAACTTTGAATTAGATGGATTTAGATTGGATCATGCTTTGGGATTGCCATTAAACTTTTTAGAGGAATTTTCTATAAGGATGAAAAAAATAAAAAAAGATGTCACAATTTTAGGTGAAGTATGGGAAGACGAAGGAGATAAGTTAAAAAATTTTAATCTCCTTAAAAAGTTCAAAGGGAATGATGCTCAACGTTTTACTAGTATGTTTGATTTTGCTACATACGATACCATTAAAGAAGTTTTAGGGAAGAAAAATGGATCATTATTAGAATTATACAACCAAATAGTATTATCAAACCAATTAAATGAAAAGGAATTTCAGCTAACTTATTTTATAGAAAATCACGATCTTCCAAGGTTCATAGATATATGCCAAGATATAGAAACATTTTACATCACGCTTGGTTTATTAATGGCTCTTACAGGAAATGTGATGCTAGAATATGGCAATGAGATAGCTTTAAAAGGAGACCAAACAATTCATAATTTTCACGAAAGTGGAAGAGTTGCCATGAAATTCAAAGAAGATTGGTCAGAGCAAGAGAAAAAAACCTTCAATTACTGTAAAAATCTCGTTGATTTAAGAAAAGTTCACTCCTCTCTTTCATCAGGGAGTTATGAACTAATTAATTCAGAAGAAAATTTACTAATTTTTAAAAAGAAAACAACATATGACGAGATAAAAGTACTGATTTATACTGGAGAACAAGCATATCAATTGGATAAAGAATATTTTGACCTAATTAGTAATAACAAAGTTTTGAAATTAAAAAGAGGTATTTATTACCTACAATAAATTTAAAGTATATTTTTTAGTTCTATAAGCTTGGATATACTGAGGACATCCTTCTCTTGGATTTGAAGAGACTCCTCATGATTTTTAAACCAAATGGCATCAATTCCACATTTTATTGCTGGTAAGATGTCATTTTCAAGATCATCACCAATGTAGACGATTTCATCTTTAGATTTTTTCGACATTAAAATTGCATAATTAAAAATCTTTTCATCAGGTTTAGGAAAACCGACATCTTCAGAACTAACTAAAATACTAAAATAATCAGATATTCCGGAACTTTTCATTTTATCAATTTGAGTTTTTCTAAAGCCATTTGTCAAAATTCCTAATTCATACTTATCTTTCAAATATTCCAAAGTTTCCAATGCACCATCAACGAGAAGTTTTTGCTTCGATAAGATTTCTAGGTATGTACTATTCATCTCTTCTATCAAATCCTCTCTATGCTTTATTTTTAAAGCATTTAAAGTAATTTCAAAACGAAGAAGTTTTAATTCTTGCTGACCTAATTCTTTTTTCCTATACATTTCCCATAGTTGTTTATTTATTTTTTTGTAAGATTCCACAAACTTATCCAAAGATGTTCCTCGAAAAACGACACCGTACTTTTGATAGATCCACTTCAATGCTTCTTGTGAATTACTTTCAAAATCCCATAGGGTGTGATCTAAATCAAAGTAGATCATCTTTACTTGGTCTTTCAAATATTTCACCTCTATTCTTCAACTAGATAAAATTGCTGAAAAAAATCTCTTTTTTAATTATAACATTAAACCTTTTTTATTCAAAACTTATGAAATAACCTTTATTTAAACTTTCTTTATTAAAAAGATGATAAAGTTAATTCTATTTTTACTTTTTTGTTAGTAAAATGTTGGATTTCAATTAGTGATAGAAATAACAAATATAATATTTAATTTTTCCCATATTTAAAAGTCTTATTTGATCTTTTAGTTTATTTTGTGAACTCTTACAAAAAAGGGGGTGAAGTTTAAATATTTAACTTAGGTTCTAGCAAAATTATTCTTTTAGAAATTCAAGCTTTTGTTTTAAAAATGCCTTTAGACGGGAGGAAAAAGTATGACTAAAACAGTAGAAAAGGTTCTTGGTTTGTTAAGTTTTGCACTAATTCTCATCCTAGGAAACACACTTTTAGCCACAGATATGCTTTTTTTTAGACTTTTGATAAGAGTAGGTTTTGGATACACTTTAGCTAGAGGTTACACCGGATTGCAGGAAGTGTCAATAGAGCCTATAGAACTGGATCAACTCAACTCATGCGTGCTATGATTTTCATGTTTTTCATAACCTCCTTGATGATCATGGGATTTTTGTTTAATTCAGATCCAACTAATTACGGCCTTTGGATAAAACCAATTAATTTTGGTTTACTGCGGGGAGCCTTTCTTTTTGGTTTTGGTATGTCCCTGTCCGTTTGTTGTGCTACAGGTGTACTTACCGACTTAACTATGGGATTTACAAGAGCTTTGATAACGTTGATATTTTTTGGAATAGGTGTTTTTCTTGGATTTCCTATTCAAAGAACGGCTGGATGGGTTACTAATTCTTGGAAGAGTTGCAGGAGGTGCCTCTGTAGCAGCAAGAGCAAGAAGGCTTGATGAATCTGCAGAAATAATAATGTTTTGAAAGGGGACCTCATGTTTCTTTCTCCCATTGCGCCTTACCATTTCAATTAAGTGGTATGGTAGAAAATAGTGATGATTTGGTTTTGACGACACCAGAGCAATTTAAAAAACAGTATAATATTGAAGCAAGGGTTAACAGTGAAGTTATTAAAATTATAAGGGATCAAAAGAAAGTCATTGTTAGAAATACGCAAACGGGAGAAGAATACGAAGAACATTATGACAAATTGGTTCTTTCTCCAGGCGCCAAACCTGTTTTTCCAAAAAGTATTGAAGGAATAGACAGAGCAAATGTATTTACAGCCAGAAACGTGGTAGATATAGTTAAAATTAAAGACTACATAGAAAAAAATAATATAAAAGATGTCGCAGTAGTTGGAGGAGGTTATATTGGAATCGAAGTTGCAGAAAACTTTAAATTAGCGGGTTACAATGTTAATTTGATAGAAGCTTTAGACCAAGTGATGCAACCTTTTGACTACGATAGGGTTCAGATCTTACATAAAGAGTTATACGATAACGGTGTAAACCCTATTTTAAGTGATTCTGTAACTAAAATCTTTGATGATTATGTAGAATTAAAATCTGGTAAAAAAGTAAATGTTAGAACTGTTATAATGGCTGTAGGAGTATTCCCTGAAACATCTTTAGCAAAATAGGCCGGTTTGGAAATAGGTGAAACAGGTGGAATTAAAGTTGATCATAACTACAAAACAAGCGATGATGATATTTATGCTGTCGGAGATGCCATAGAAACTTATTGTGCTTTATCGTGTAAACCCTTAAGATTACCTCTTGCTGGTCCTGCCCAAAGGCAAGCAAGGGCTGCAGCGGATCACATTTATAATATACCTCATATAAATAAAGGTGTGATTGGATTATCGACCGTGAAAGTTTTTAATTTAAATGCGGCTGCCACAGGGCTCAATGAAAAAAAGCTAAAGCCAATGGTATTCCTTACGACTTTGTTTATATCATTCCTCAGGATAAAGTTGGCTTGATGTCGAATAGTTATCAGCTACATTTAAAGTTGATATACGAACTTCCTACGGGAAGAATACTGGGAGCACAAGCAATTATCAAAGGTGATGCTGTTAAACGAATCGATATAATAGCCACACTAATTCGTATGAATGGGACATTAGAAGACTTAAAAGAATTAGAAATATGTTATGCACCTCTGTTTTCCACTCCAAAAGATCCAGTTAATCATGCTGCACTAGTTGGTTTAAATCTATTACATGGTAGATTCAGACAAGTCCCTGTGACTAAAGTTAGAGAACTTGTGGAAAATGGTGCTTTCATCATCGATTGTCGCGAAAAAGATGAATACGAAAAAGGGCATCACAAAACCCCTGTTAATATACCGTTGAGTGAACTCAGAGATAGACTAAATGAAATACCTAAAGATCCCCCAGTTTATGTTCATTGCCGTTCTTCTCAAAGAAGTGATAATGCGGTTATGGCCCTTCAAGGAAGAGGTTTCAATAATGTCTTTAATATTTTTGGTTCATTCTTGGGTATATGTTATTATGAATATTATTTAGACCAAATAACTGGTAGAGAAAAGATAGTTACCGCTTATAACTTTGATTGATTTATGTTTAGATCAAAAGTATGATATATTTTATAGGCCATCAAGATAATTGATGACCCTTTATCTAAAACCTCTCTAAAGAGAAGGAATTGTTTGTATGAACAATAATGAATCAAACAAAAAAAACAATCACATTTTATTAACAGTATTTACGTGGTTAACGATATTTTTAATCTGGTATATTGTTACATAACTAGAAATATTCATTCCAACTTTGCTACCCTCATCTCAAAGAGTCTGGTCAGCATTTTTAACTTTGATTAGAGATGGATGCAACAATATTCCATTATGGGTGCATATAGGAACAAGTTTCAAAAGAATGTTCCTTTAAGTGGTTATTTTAAAAAAGTGGAAGCAATCATAGATTCTATCGTGCAATTTTATAGGCCCTTACCACCTTTAGCTTATTATACGATTCTTATTTTATGGTTTGGTATAGGAGATTTATCAAAAGAAGTTTTGCTTTTTTTAGCCGCCTTTGCTCCTATATATAGCGTGTGTTTCCGCTGTGAGAGGAATAAACCAAGATTATATATTGAGTGCAAGATCCTTGGGAGCAAATCAAATGAATGTGTTTTTTAAAATTGTGTTACCTGCATGTCTACCAGAAATATTTACTGGGATTAGAACTTCTTTTGGTGTTGCATACACAACTCTTGTTTCTTCTGAAATGGTTGCAGCTACATCGGGTATCGGCTGGATGGTAATTGAGACATTAAAAGAGTTAATTTAGAATTAAAAAAGGTGAGTTTCTTTGTATTTTAGGGCCTTCCGGTTGCGGAAAAAGTACTTTGCTAAGAGTGATAGCAGGTTTCATCCCATTAACTTCTGGAAAATGTTTGATGCATGAAAACCCTATAGAATGGCCAGACTGGCATAGAGGAGTTGTATTTCAGGCCCCCACACTCTATCCATGGTTGACTGTTAAAGGAAATATAGAATTTGGGCCAAAAAGTAGGGGAGTTCCAAAAGATAAAATTGAAGAAATTTCTAAATTCTTTATTCAAGAAGTTGATCTCACGGGTTTTGAAGAAAAATATCCTTTTGAGCTTTCAGGAGGAATGAAGCAGAGAGTAGCTCTTGCAAGGGTGTTAGCAAATTATCCTGAAGTTATCTTAATGGATGAACCTTTTGGATCCTTAGACGCATTTACTAGGAGCAATATGCAAAATTTGATTAGAAATATTTGGAAAGAAAATAATTGCAGTATATTTTTTATAACCCATGATGTAGACGAAGCTTTGATGTTAGGGACAAAAGTTTTGGTAATGTCTCCTAGACCTGGGAAAATAATAAAAGAATTCACCTTAGATTTTACTAAAAAGTTGCTAACTCAAAAAGCAAAATATATACTTCATTCAGACGAATATTTTAATACAAAAAGCGAAATTTTAGATTTAATAAATTCTCAAAGTGAAATATAAAAAGATTATTCTTTTTTTGTTCTTAAGTTCTTCGCCTCGTGTAAGTATACAAAATTGTGGGTGCTGCTTTCACAAATAATCAGCGCCCTAATTATTTTTTCTCGAGAATCATTAAAGGAAGCTTCTTCTAAACTCATAAAAGGAACGTTATTCAGATCTAATTTCTCGCGTAGGATGGTAGCAGGATTGAGACTTTTAATGTCAGGTGTAACAGAAAAAATAACCGATATTATACGTGATATATCGTTTTTATCCATTATTTCGTTCCATAGTTCTAAAACTTTTTCTGTTAATTCCATCGGATGATCTTCTGTTAAAGAAGTTGCTCCCCTAATTCCTACGATCTTATATTCAAAACTCATATTATCATATCCCCTATTTACTCTCATCAAAACACTAAATAATTATTTAGTTTTTTGTTCCAAACCCAATTCTCGTTTAACAAAAACATGTTTATAAAACTCTAATTCATCACCCTTAGAAAAATCTTCGAAATTCTCAAATTGAATTCCACACTCTTTAGGTGCTTCGATTGATTTAACTTCATCCTTATAATGTTTCAAACTCTTAATTTTTACATCGGCAACTAAACCACCATTCCTATAGATTCTAACTCCGCCATCCCTTTGAACGTAACCTTCATTTACTTGAACACCAGCAATTTTTCCTACACCTTTTATCTTGAACTCTTCTTTAATTACACCATTTCCCGTGAGCTCTTCCTTTTGAATAGGCTCTAACATACCTTCTAAAGCTTTCTTGATATCATCAATCAAGTCAAATATAATATTATACCTTCTAACTTCTATTCCTTCAGCTTCTGCCATCTTTAATGCCTTTGAATCAGCTTTTACTCTAAAACCCAGAACAATCGCATCTGAAGCGGAAGCTAACATAATATCGCTTGTGCTTACCGGCCCTATCCCAGCATGTATAATTTCAATATTTATCTCTGGATTTTCAAACTTTTGGATGGCATTCCTCAAAGCCTCTATTTCTCCATAAGTACTAGCTTTTAATAAAATATTTAATTTCTTTTTTTCTTCCTCTTCCATTTTTTGCATAATATCTTCAAGCTTCACGTGTCTTTTAGCTGGACCTTTAGTTTTTTCTTCTTCTTTTTCTTTTATTTTTTCTGCAAGTGTTCGGGCCTCTTCTTTTGAATCAACCACGTATAAAATAGAATGTGTGTTCGGAACGTCATTAAACCCTAAAACCTGTACAGGAGTAGAAGGAGCAGCTCCGATTAAACTTTCTCCTTTATCATTTATCAACCTTCTGACTCTACCATAAGTGTAACCTGAAATAAAATCATCTCCAACTTTCAATATTCCATCTTTAACTATAACCGTTCCCAAAGGACCCATAGCTTTATCAACCCGACTTTCTATTATTACTGCTCTGGCCTTCCCTTCGGGAATACATCTTATCTCCTGCATTTCAGCAACTAAGATTATCATTTCCAACAACTCATCGATTCCTTTACCTGTTTTTGCAGAAATAGGAACGGTTATAGTATCTCCACCCCAATCCTCTGGAATAAGATTGAGTTTAGATACCATCTGTTGCTTTGTTAATTCAACATTGGCATTAGGTTTGTCAATTTTATTTATCGCCACTATTATAGGAACGTTGGCACTTTTGGCATGATTATATGCTTCTATTGTTTGAGGCATAACTCCATCATCTGCTGCAATAATAAGAACAACTATATCAGTAACTTGAGCACCTCTTGCTCTCATTTCTGTAAATGCTTCGTGGCCAGGGGTATCGATAAAAGTAATTTTTTGGCTGTTATACTCTATCTGGTAAGCACCTATGGATTGAGTAATACCCCCTTCTTCTTTATCAGCAACATGGGTATTTCTAATTTTATCTAATAGGGTTGTTTTTCCATGATCAACGTGTCCCATAATAGTGACTACAGGTGGACGTAGAGTTAATTTGTCTTTCTCTTTTTTATAAATTTCATTCCACTTTTTGGCAAGGATGCCTTCTATTTCTTTTTCTTCTTCTGTTTCTTCTTTTCCGACTTCAAAATTCAATATAACATTATAATTCATAGCAACTTCTTCTGACATTGTTTTATCTAGTTTCTGACCCGGTCTTAATACTATACCTTTCATAAACATGTCTTTTATAATATCGTTTTGTTCTAATTCAAGATGTTTGGCCAAAATATCAAGAGTTATTTCTTGTGTAGTTATAGTGACCTCTCTTACCGGTTTTTCTTTGACGGCTTCTTCTTCTGATTTTTCCTTTGCTTTTACTTTTTCTGAAGTTTTACTCTTCTCTTTTGACGGTTCTTTTTGATTTTTGACTTCCTTTTTGGCTTGTCTTTCTTCCTCAATAAGATCCTTGATAACCTGCACTGTTTCCTCTTCTATAGTACTCATATGACTTTTGACAGAGATATTTAACTCCTCTTCTAAAAATTCCATTAATTCTTTGGAGCTCATTCCTAACTCCTTCGCAACTTCGTATATTCGGGTCTTCGACACTTATAAACCACCTCCACTATTGAATCGTTTTCAATATTCCTTCGATAATATTTTCATCTGTAATTCCAACGACACTTATATTTTGTTTACCAAGAGTTTTAGCCAAATCCGACTTTGTGTAGTTTAATTCTATATAAGGTACATCGAAAATTTGACAATGTTTGATTACATCTAGTTTCACTCTGGAACCAGTATCCTTTGGAATAAGTATTACTTTCTTTCTTTGAAATGAACGAATATAATTTCTCAATCCTCGCTTACCATAAACAATCTTATTTGCTTTAGCAGCAAAACCCGTATAACTCAAGATCTTTTGTTCCCTTAAGGAATTCTCATTCCCCATGTTGTTTTCAAATCCCCTTTTTTATGAAACCTTCATTCTTTTTTATTATAACATTTTATTGCTTTCATTCAAAATATTTTTTCATTATATTTTAAGAAAATTCCTTAAAAACTCAAAAAAAGATAAAAAACATCCTTATTGATAATTTAAAAAGTATGGTAAAATAATAATAAGAAAATTTTCACAATTCTTAGAGGGGGAAGGGAATCTTCCCTCGCTAATCATCCTGGTACTATTTTAGCATTAGGGCATCTCTTTACAAAAGAAATAATTAAAAAGAGTAAAAAACAAATTTTTAGTACCATTTTTTAAGTTTCATATCCATACATATTATACGAGGAGGGATACACGTGGCAAAGTTGGTAAGAAAGAACTATCTCATGGCTCCAGGGCCAACCCCTGTTCCAATCGACCTTTTATTGGAAGGTGCGAGGGATACCATCCACCATAGGACCCCACAATATTTGGAAATTCAGAGCAAAGCCCTGGAAAATCTCAAATATCTTTTTCAAACAAAAAATAACGTATACACCTTAGCTTCTTCCGGAACAGGAGCGATGGAAGCTGCAGTTGCTAACCTTATTTCACCAGGCGATACAGCTATCGCTGTAAATGGAGGTAAATTTGGAGAAAGATGGTGCGAATTATGTAAAGCTTACGGTGCTAATTTAGTTGAAATCGATGTAGAATGGGGAAAATATGTTCGGGTGGAACAAATAAAAAAAGAACTAGAAAAGCACCCAGAAACAAGAGCTGTTTTCACCACCTTAAGCGAAACCTCTACAGGAGTTGTGAATCCCATCAAAGAAATAGCCGAAATTGTAAAAGGAACCGATGCAGTTTTAGTTGTCGATGCTATTTCTGGAATGCTTGCTGAACCTTTAAAAATGGATGAATGGAACATAGATGTTGTAGTAACTGGGGTTCAAAAAGGATTTATGATGCCTCCAGGAGTAGCAATGATAGCGTTAAGTGAAAAAGCAATGAAGATTGTTGAAAATTCCAACAACCATAGATATTACTTCGACTTAAGAGCATATAAAAAGAGTTTCCCAGATTCTCCTTACACCCCTCCTGTTAACCTTGTTTATCAATTAGCCCAAGCAACCGAGACACTAAAACAAGAAACAATTGAAAATGTTTGGGAAAGACACAGAATTCTAGCTGAAGCAACAAGGGCTGCTATCAACGCCATGAACTTAGAACTTTTTGCAGAAAGACCAGGAAATATTCTTACAGCAATAAAAGTACCACAGAATGTCGACGGAAAAGGTATTGTTAAATTTTTGAGAGATGACTGGGGAGTGACCTTCGCCGGCGGTCAGTCACAACTAAAAGGAAAAATAATAAGAATTGCTCATCTTGGCTACATGTCTAAATTTGATATTATTATTGCTGTAAGCGCCTTGGAAATGGCCTTTAATAAATTTGGCTTTGAGGTTGAATTAGGTAAAGGCGTAAAAGCTGCCGAAGAAGTTTTTATGAAAGAGGGGGTTTGAAAAAGATGAAAATTCATATAAACGACCCTTTGGATGAAAATGCCTTAAAAAAATTACAAAAGGAATTACCTAAAGATGAAATCACTTCAGAACATTTCGAAAAGGATGTTCTCAAAGATAAAATCAAAGAAATTGACGTATTAATAGTAAGAAGCGCAACTAAAGTAACAAAAGAAATATTAGAACATGCTGATAAGTTAAAGATTATAGGAAGAGCTGGCATGGGATTAGATAACATAGATGTTGACACAGCTAAATCGAAAGGTATAACAGTCTTAAATACGCCGGGCCAGAATGCTTTATCTGTTGCAGAATTAGTCATAGGTATGGTTTTAGATATTTACCGACATATTACAAGAGGGACGGTTGGTCTAAAAAATGAACAATGGGAAAAAAAACAACTAAAAGGATTGGAGTTGTCACAAAAAACCGTTGGTATCATTGGCTTTGGTTATGTAGGGAAAAATTTGGCACAATTACTAAAAGGTTTTCAGACCAATACTCTGGTGTATGATGTTTTTGAGATAAGCGCAGAAGAGCAAAAGGATTATAACGTTAGACAGGTATCTTTGGAGGAGTTACTTCAAAATTCTGACATTATTTCTTTACATATTCCAAAAAACGAAAAAACTTATCACTTTATAAGTGAACCCCAAATCAAAATGATGAAAGATGGTGCAGTAATAATTAATGCTGCAAGGGGAGGCGTCCTCGACGAGAATGCTGTGCTGAAATATCTGAAAAATGGTAAGCTCCTTGGAGTGGGATTAGATGTTTTCGAAGAAGAACCTCCAAAAGGTGATCTCTACAAGGAACTTTTTGCTTTACCAAACATTGTCGTAACACCCCATATAGGTGCTTCCACAAAAGAAGCCCAAGAAAGAGTTGGAATAAATATAGTAGACAGAGTGGTAGAAGAAATTAAGAAACTAAACTAACGAAATGTAGTTATATTTTCTTAAATTAATTTTTAAACTTAATTGAGTGGTTTTATGGTATAATCAGAGGGCTTTAATTAGTTTATGTAACAGATAGCAAATACTTTTTAAAAACTATTTGGAGGTGTAGCTATGAAGATAGTTATTGACAAAGAAGCTTGTATAGGAGACGCTATATGTGAAAGTTTATGTCCAGACGTATTCCAAATGGCTGATGATGGAAAAGCTGAAGTTATTGATGAGCAAAGTGACGCACCATGCGTGCAAGATGCCATAGATGCTTGCCCAACTGAAGCCATAAGTATCGAAGAATAATAAGGTAACAAAAAGAGTTTTTAAATTAATCGGGGATTTTTCCCCGATTTTTTATTTTTCATCCAATTTGTAGTATAATCTGTTTAGCCCTTAGAACATCTTAACTTTTCATTGTATAATTATATAAAATTCAATCTTATAATAATGGGCAAAGTTTTCTAGTGGAGGGGTAGAGATGGAAAATGCAAAGGTGTTTGTTATTACCTCCGGAAAAGGAGGAGTTGGTAAAACTACTATCGTAGCTAATTTGGGAGCCACCTTAGCAAAAAAAGGATACAATGTGTGCCTTATAGACGCAGATATTGGATTAAAAAATCTGGATTTGATTTTGGGTTTGGAAAATAGAATAGTTTACACTATAATGGATGTTGTAAGGGGTAACAAAACTGTTATGGAAGCACTCGTAAAACACAAACAATTAAAAAACCTCTCTCTACTGGCTTCTTCTCAAATTGCTAATAAGGACTTAATGTCTCCTCAAGATATGAGCAATATAGTTTCTAAACTCTCTAAACATTTCCATTATATTATTATAGATTCTCCTGCCGGAATAGAAAGAGGGTTCCAAAATGCTGTTTCATCTGCACAACACGCTATAGTTGTTACTACACCAGACTTGACTGCTATAAGCGATGCAGATAGAGTCGTAGGGTTACTTGAAAATCAAGGTTATACAGACGACCACATTTCACTAATTGTAAATCGATTAAAATTGAGACTGGTTAAAAGAAACGAAATGCTTTCTGCTGATGATATTAAAGAAGCGTTAGCACTGAATTTAATTGGAATCATACCTGATAGTGAGGAAATTTTACTTTCTTCCAACGAAGGAGTTCCAATATCAACGAACCAAGAAGCCAAACTCTATTCGGTTTTCAATAATATAAGCGATAGAATTCTAGGAAAAGATGTACCATTAGAAAAAGATTTGATTGATGTTGATCATACCCCTCAAGGATTTATAGAATTTATCAAAAGAATCTTCAGAAGAGGGTGAAGGTGAATGTGGCCTTTCAAAAGTAAAAAGAATAAAAGTAGGGAAACTGCAATAAAAAGAATGACCTCTTTCTTAAGCACCTCCGATCGAAAAAACGGAGCTAAAAATCAAATAAGATTTGAAAACGTCAAACAAGAAGAGTTGGAGTACGTGATAAACTATATAAAAGATTATGCTGTTAAACATATGGCAGTAAAAAAAGAAGATGTCAAAGTACATGTCTCCAAAGAAGGCAACTCTATCACTATTGTCGCTAATATAATTTACCAATAACAAATGAGGAGATGAGAAGATTATGACATACACCTACTCTTTAAAAACACATAATAGAGAAGAAATGATCGAGATAACAAATTATATTCAGGAAAGTGTCGAAAATTCAAAAATAGAAGAGGGAATTTTGATAGTATACGTACCGCATACAACTGCGGCTGTAACAATCAACGAGAACGCAGATCCTTCTGTAAGAAAAGACATAACCTATTTTCTAAGAGATAAAATCCCTAAAAGTAAAGAATATTCTCATCTCGAAGGTAATGCTGACTCGCATATAAAATCAACGCTTATTGGGCAATCTTTGACCTTAATTATTGAAAATGGAAGGCTTTTATTGGGGACATGGCAAGGAATCTATTTCTGCGAGTTTGATGGTCCAAGAAATAGAAATTTTATGGTAAAAATAATCAAAGGTTAAAGGATAAAATTTAATGATTCTATAATCACACTAAAAATTGGCCGAAATATTTCGGTCAATTTTTTTATCTAATTGCCATTTGCTACGCAAATGAGAATTTGGATGTTGTTTCATAAAAGCGTTACGAAAAAACGTTTTGCACAGATCAGCAAAATAGTTGCACTTTAAATTTTTTTGTTGTATAATTAAGAATATTACTTATTGATTTTTTTTCGGTTAGAGAAACAATATAATATTGTGAAATTTACTTCACAGAAAATAAAGATCATGAAAATTTTTTCAACATTTTGTTTAGTAAAATAACTTCAACACATATTATACGAGGAGGGAAAAACATGAGAAAAACTTTTGTTTTAGTGTTTTTGGTAGTCCTTGTGACCTTCACACTCTTTAGTCAAGAAGTTATCAAAATTGGTATGAACTTCGAACTAACCGGTCCTATCTCTGGGTATGGTCAAATGTCAAGAGATGGTGTATTGTTAGCCAACAAGTTGAAACCAACAGTCAACATCGGAGGTAAAGAAATTAAAGTAGAAGTCGTAGCTGTTGACAATAAATCAGACAAAGCAGAATCAGCCAACGCGATAAGAAGACTGATAGATTACGAAAAGGTAATCGCAGTTATTGGACCTGCAACGAGTTCAGCAGCATTAGCTGCAGCTTCAATAGCAGAAGAAAGGCAAATCCCTATGGTGGTTAACACCGCCACTAATCCTTTAGTTGCTCAAAACAAAAAGTATGTCTTCAGAACCTGTTTTGAAGATACTTTACAAGGTTTTCTACTTGCAACATTTGCCTGGGATGAACTTGGAGCTAAAAACGTCGCTATAATGATCGATGTAGCACAAGATTACGTCGTGGGACTTGCCAATTATTTTGAAAAAGCTTTTGAACAGTTTGGGGGAACCTATTTCACAGAATTTTATACAACCGGTGATCAAGATTTTACCGCTCAACTTACCGATGCCCTTTCAAAAAATCCAGATGCTATTTTTATGCCAGGGTACTACGCTGAAATAGCCTTAATCTGTAAACAAGCCAGAGATTTAGGTTTCACAGGTCCTATGTTTGCTGGAGATGGTGCGGACGCTCCAGAACTAATACAAATAGGCGGAGAATATGTAGAAGGAGTATCTTATACAACTTACTTTCACGAGGATGCAGAGTTATCCCCTGCTACTAAACCTTTTGTAGAGGCCTATCAAAAAGAATACCACAGAAGAGCCGACGCATTCGGAGCTTTGGGGTACGATGCTTACATGGTAATAGTTAACGCTATTGAGTCTGCTCAGTCTACAGACCCCATAAAAATTAGAGATGCTATAGCGAAAACTAAAGACTACCCCGGTGTTGCTGGTACAATTACCTATCCCGAAGGTTCAGGAAATCCTATAAAACCTGCGGTAATAAATATGGTTGAAAATGGACAATTTGTTTTCCGTACCGTTATAAAACCCAGGATGTAATATTTAACCATATTATAGCCATCTCATTGTGTGAGATGGCTATACTTTCTTGAATACAGGAAGGAGGATCATAATTGACTATCCAAATGTTCTTTCAACATCTAGCAAATGCCATCTCACTTGGCGGCATATATGCACTTATTGCAATAGGTTATACTATGGTTTATGGGATACTCAATTTAATAAACTTTGCACATGGTGACATTTTTACTTTTAGCATGTATTTTGCTTTTTATGCAGTGACTCTCTTTTTATTTCCTTGGTGGGCATCTTTTATTTTTGCTATTGTTTTAACAACTCTTCTAGGCGCTACAATTGAACGAGTCGCTTACAGACCATTAAGAAAGGCTAATGCCCCCAAGATCTCAGCATTAATCACAGCCATTGGTGTATCATTCTTCTTACAAAACTTCGCAATAGTTGTCTTTGGTGGAAGAGCAAAATCTTTCAATCCACAATTAGGAGTTTACCCAACACAGTTTGCACAAGTATTAAAATTTAGAGATGTAAGGATACCTTTATTAACCTTCATTATTATAGGTGCTTCTATTCTTGCACTCCTTATATTGATTTGGATAGTTTATAGAACAAAAGCTGGTATGGCAATGAGAGCAGTTTCTAAAGATGTTACTGCAGCAAAATTAATGGGCATAAACACTGACAAAACTATTTCTCAAACCTTTATGTTGGGGTCCGCTTTAGCAGCTGTGGGGGGTATTCTTTGGGCTATGAAATACCCTCAAATCTATCCTTATACTGGCATGATACCCGGTTTAAAGGCATTTATAGCTGCTGTTGTTGGAGGAATTGGAAGTATTCCTGGGGCTATGCTTGGAGGTTTTATTTTAGGAGTTGCAGAAATAATGATAGTCGCATTCTTGCCGGCTTTAGCAGGATATAGAGACGCTATTGCATATATTATTTTGATAGTTATTCTTCTAGTGAAACCAAACGGGCTTCTCGGGGTTGAAATCGGGGAGAAGGTGTGAATATGGAAAAAACTCTAACTTTTAAGACCAAATTCTTTTTGACTATTCTTTTTATTTTGGTGATCTTTTTATTACTGTTGACAGCAAATAACAAAGCGAGTGATTATTTAATTTTGATATTGAATTTGATGGCAATTAACATAATATTTGCCGTAAGTTTAACCTTTATTAATGGCATTACAGGCATTTTTTCATTGGGGCATGTTGGATTCATTGCAATTGGGGCATATGTATCTTCCATTTTAACACTTTCTCCTGCTCAAAAAGAGATAAGTTTTTTGATAAAACCCTTAATATACCCTTTAAATGTTATCCAAATCCCTTTCTTACCTGCAATTATAATTGCGGGACTGGTAGCCGCAGCGTTTGGATATTTAGTCGCTGCCCCATCTCTCCGTTTAATAGGAGATTATTTAGCCATCGCAACTCTTGGATTAGGTGAAGTAGTGAGAGTTATCGCAAATAATACATGGGCCGTCACAAATGGGGCTTTGGGTTTAAAAAGCATCCCGCAATATTCTAACCTATGGTGGACTTGGGGATTTGCTTTAATAACGGTTGTCTTCATTTCTAGTTTAGTTAAAAGTAGTTATGGAAGAGCTTTAAAGGCTATCAGAGAAGATCCAGTTGCTGCTAAATCTATGGGAATTAACGTTTTTTCTCATCAAGTAGTTACTTTTGTAATTGGCTCTTTTTTTGCCGGAGTTGGTGGAGCGTTATGGGCACACCTTATTACTACAATCGATCCTAAATCTTTCATGTTTCAAAAAACCTTTGAAATATTGATAATGGTGGTCATCGGTGGACTCGGAAGTATTAGTGGAGCTATAATGGGGGCATCACTTTATACCGTAGGATTAGAGTTCCTTAGAGTTCTAGAAGAACCCATATCCATTGGTTCTATCTACATACCAGGTATCCCCGGAATGAGAATGGTTGTTTTATCTCTCATTCTTATAATTATAATGCTCTTCTGGAGAAGAGGCATAATGGGAAGAAATGAAATAACATGGGATGGCATTTATGAATTGATAACAAAATTAAAAAATAAAATAGTAATGAGAAAGGATGAATGAATTAGAAAAATTTTACCAGGGAGGCTTCCAATGAGTAACCAAAATGATAACGAATATATCTTAGAATTTGAGAATGTAACGAAGAAATTCGGAGGTTTAATAGCTGTCAACAATTTCAATGGCTATCTAAAAAATGGCGAATTACTTGGTCTAATAGGTCCCAATGGAGCAGGGAAAACCACTCTTTTCAACTTGATTACCGGTATATACACTCCTAACATTGGAAAAATTTTATTTAAGAAACAAAAAATAAATTCTAAAAAACCTCATGAAGTCACTCAGTTGGGAATTGCTAGAACTTTCCAAAATATTCGTTTGTTTAAAGAAATGACAGTTCTAGAAAATGTTTTAGTCTCTCAGCATTTGAAATTGAAGAATTGGATTTGGCTTTTTAAAAGTGTTTTAAAAACACCTGACGTTTTAAAAGTAGAAAAAGAAATGCAAAATGAAGCTTGGAACCTTCTGGAAGAGGTCGGTTTGGCTGTTTACGCTAATGACAAGGCAAACTCTCTTCCATATGGATTACAAAGAAAGCTAGAAATCGCAAGAGCACTTGCCACCGGAGCAAAACTACTTCTATTAGACGAACCTGCAGCAGGAATGAATCCTCATGAAACGAGTGAATTAATGGAATTTATAAAACACATACGACAAGAATATAAGTTATCTATTCTCATTATAGAACACGACATGAAAGTTATTATGGGAATTTGTGAGCGTATATATGTATTGGATTATGGGAAAAAAATTGCTGAAGGAAGTCCAGAGGAGATTCAAAAAGATCCTTTGGTAATAAAAGCCTATTTAGGTGAGGAGTTGGCAATATGAACAGCGATAATTCAAACATAATTCTTAAAATATCTGATATGCACATCCACTATGGTGGCATCCATGCAGTAAAAGGAATAGATATAGAAATTAAAAAGAATGAAATCACAACCTTGATTGGATCAAATGGAGCAGGAAAAACCACAACCATGAACGGAATAATGAATGTAGTGAAAAAGACCGGTGGGAAGGTGCTTTTCGATAATACTGATATTACAAGCATAGAAACACATAAGATTGTAGAAAAGGGCGTAGTTCTAGTCCCTGAAGGCAGACGTATATTCCCCAATCTAACGGTTTTAGAAAACCTCCGTTTGGGTTCGTATTCTCGCAAAGACTCTGAAAAGATAAACGAAGATTTCGATTGGGTACTCACACTCTTCCCACGATTAAAGGAGAGGCTTAAGCAACTTGGAGGCACACTATCTGGCGGAGAACAACAAATGTTAGCCGTTGCAAGAGGGCTAATGTCAAGACCAAAGGTTCTGATGCTCGACGAGCCTTCTCTTGGGCTAGCTCCGATACTGGTCAAAGAAGTTTTAGAAACTATTGAAAAAATATGTGAAGAGGGAGTAACCATATTGTTAGTAGAACAAAACGCCGTTGGTGCGCTAAAAATCGCTCATTATGGTTATGTTTTAGAAACCGGCAAAATTGTTCTTGAAGGACCTGCAGAAGATCTCTTGGGAAACGATGAAGTCAGAAAAACTTATCTAGGAGTAACGGTTTAAAACCTTGAATCTACCTCATACTTTCTTAAGCTTCTTCTAAGCTTCCATTAAGTGAATTTTAAGCATAATGTTTTATTATTCTGATGTATCAAAAATAAAAAACATTACTTAGTGGAGGTGTTGGTATGAAAAAAGTTTTTCTGTCTTTCTTTATAGGTATTCTTTTAGTCGGATCGTTGTTTGCACAAGTAGGACCAGCTAATAGGGCTCCAATGTCCCAGATACAAAGTCAAAACCGTGACAACCAGATGCTCCAAGTTCAGGAAAGATTGCAAGAAAGAATATTCTTTCAAAATGTTTCACCAGTAACCGTTACCGGAACTGTAAAAACCTTAGTGGATAACGACGTATTTTTAACCTTGAGTGTTGAGGTAGATTCCGAAATTTACTCAGTAAGAGTACCAAAGAATCTTTTGAATGAAGTAAAAGCAGGTGAAAGTATCGAACTAACAGGATACAAGGTAGTAATAAACGACAACAAAAACTTTGTACCTTTGGAGATCAAATATCAAGATAGGATCGTGAATATGCAGAGATATATGAAAAATGTTCGATCTCAAAATTTTGAAGAAAGATATCAAAGAAGTAATTTCCAACAAAACCAAAATTATCAAAGATATAGAGACTATCAAAATTACCAAGATTTCAAAAGATATCAACTGTACAAGAATTATCAAGACTACCAAGATTTTAAAAGATACCAAAATTACCAAAGATTCAACCAAGAAAGATACCAAGATTGTCCTTATTACAACGACTAATTCAAAGTAAAGACAATGAAAAGAGGCCTAAAGGCCTCTTTTTTTTATATAAAGAAATAAATAACTTTATAATATTTCTCAAAATTGAAAAAAACTTCAATATTCGGCTTTAATCGTCTATAATCGTGAAATTTTTTTCATAATCGCCTATAATCACCTTTTTTTAAAAATGAAAATTATGATTCAATTAATAGTAGAAACATGGTACTTGTGAGGGTGGGTAACGGGTCGAAGGGGAGCTAAAGAAAGGAGCATATAATTTATTTAAGAAGGGGAAAAAATGAGAATACAAAATCATCCCATACTAAGTTTTAATAGAGGAAAACAGATAAAATTCTATTACAACGGCAAAGAATTGATAGGTTACGAAGGAGAAACCATTGCAGCAGCTTTGTATGCAAATGGTATTTTTAAATTTAGTGAAAGTAAGAAATTAAAAAGACCAAGAGGAATTTTTTGCGCTATTGGGCATTGTTCCTCTTGTTTGATGACAGTTGATGGGGTTCCAAACGTAAGAACGTGTATAACTCCTTTAAAAGCTGGAATGAGAGTGGAATCCCAAAATATAGGAGTTGAGGTAAATGAGTAAAATTGAAAACCTTGAATTATTAGTTGTAGGTGGGGGTCCTGCAGGACTTTCAGCTGCACTTGCTGCTGCTAATTACGGAATTAAAGTATCTTTAGCAGAAGAAAGAGAATTTTTAGGTGGACAACTAATAAAACAAACCCATAGATTTTTCGGTTCAGAAAAAGAATACGCAGGCACAAGGGGAATAGATATACTCAGGAAGTTGATCGACGAAGTTAACAAAAATAAAAACATAGAAGTGTTATTGTCTTCGAGGGTCTTGGGGATCTATGAAGATAACGTTGTAACTATATTAAACGATCATAAAATGAAAAAGTATTATCCTCAGAGTATTATTTTTGCAACGGGGGCATCAGAAAAATTTTTAGCTTTTGAAAACAATGACCTTCCTGGCATTTTTGGTGCCGGAGCAGTTCAGACTTTGATGAATGTTTATGGCGTATTACCAGCAACAAATGTCTTAATGATTGGTTCGGGTAATATCGGGTTGATAGTTTCTTACCAATTACTACAAGCTGGTGTAAAAGTAGCTGCAATAGTAGAAGCAGCACCAAAAATAGGTGGATACTCGGTTCATGCATCAAAACTCAGAAGGTTGGGCGTACCTATTTTAACATCTCATACCATAAAAAAAGCTATTGGAAAAGAAAAAGTTGAAGGAGCGGTAATATGTGAACTTGACAGCAATTGGAATGAAGTAAAAGATACCGAACAACTTATCAAATGCGACGCAATCTGTTTATCTGTAGGATTAACCCCGTTGGTTGACCTCTTAAAACAAAGAAAGGTGAAAACCAATTATGTTTCAGAACTGGGAGGCTACGTCCCCTTAAGAGATGAAAATATGGAAACATCAATTAAAAATTTATTTGTTGCAGGGGATGTTTCAGGGATAGAAGAAGCAACAGCAGCCATGATCGAAGGTCAAATAGCTGGTTTATCAGTTGCTAAAAGAATCGGAAAAAACAACAAAAGAGAAATTGAAAAAAGAATAGAAGATGCTAAAAATGAATTAGAATTGCTAAGATCTGGACCTGTAGGCAAGAAAATTAGGAAAGGGTTATTTAAATTAGGTTTGAATCACGGGAAAAATTATAACGAAAATTTTTCAGAAGAAGCACTCGATATCTCTCATTTGATGAAAACTGGAGTACCTTCAGAAGAAAACTTAAAAAACAAGTTACCCTCAGAAGAAAAGGTGTTTGACAAAGGACCTATAGCCATATCAGAGTGCTTTCAAAGATTCCCTTGTGATCCCTGCGTAAAAAGCTGCCCTTTCAACGCTATATCTGAAAATGGTAATATCAACAACATTCCCTACGTTGACTTTGAAAAATGCACCGGATGCGGTATATGTGTTAGCAAATGCCCAGGATTGGCAATGTTTGTAGTTCATAAAAATTTCAGTGAAACAACTTCAGTTGTAATTATGCCTTACGAATTTCTTCCAAGACCCCATAGAGGAGAAATTGTCAAGGTACTTGATAGAGAAGGAAAATATTTATGTGATGGCAAAGTAATAAGAATATTGGATGGAAAATTTCAAGACAAAACAGCCGCAGTAAGTATAGAAATTCCAAAAGAATACTATTTACAAGCCAGGAATTTTAAAGTGGAGGAATGAAGTAATGGATGAAAACAAGGTAATAATTTGTAGATGTGAAGATGTAACCTTGAAAGAAATAAGGAACGCCATAAGAGAAGGTTTCACCACCGTTGAAGAAATAAAGAGGGTAACAAGAAGCGGTATGGGACCTTGTCAAGGTAAAACTTGTGGCTTGTTGATTGCAAAAGAAATTTCACAGATGACAGGCAAACCGATGGAAGAGTTAGAATTGCAAAACATCAGACCTCCCTATGGAGGAATAACCTTTGAAGAAGTAACAAAAGGAACCATAACGGAAAATAATAAATAAACCTTAATATAATTAGCAGGTGAAAACATGAAAAATAGGGCAAACGTTGTGATAATAGGCGGAGGAGTCGTAGGCTGTTCCATCGCCTACAACCTTGCCAAAAAAGGAGTTAAAGATGTAGTATTACTTGAAAAATCCTATCTTTCAAGCGGAGCAACCGGTAGATGTGGGGCGGGAGTTAGGCAGCAATGGGGCACCAAACAAAACTGTCTTTTGGCAAGCGAAAGTATGAATATTTTTGAGCACTTTGCAGATATCCTTCAAATAAAAAGAGACATAGAATTAAAGCAAAAAGGTTACTTATTACTAGCCTACTCTGATAAAGAATTAGAACAATTTAAAAAAAATATCGAAGTTCAACACAGTTTAAATATACCTTCTGTTCTATTGACTCCTAAAGAAGCTAAAGAAATCGTTCCAGACTTAAACATAGAAAAATTGGTCGGAGCTGCCTACTGTGCTAAAGATGGGCATGCCAACCCTTTCCAAGTGACTTTGGGTTATGCTGAAGCTGCACAAAGACTGGGTGTGGAAATAAATAAATTTACCGAAGTCAAAGATATAAAAACTAAAAACGATGCAGTGTTAGGGGTACAAACAAATAAAGGTTTCATAGAATGTACGAAAGTAGTTATAGCAGCAGGAGGTTGGACACAAAATATAGCTAAAATGGCTGGAGTAGATCTACCAATTTACTCTGAAAGACACGAAATATTGGTAACAGAATCTGTTAAAAATATACTCGATCCAATGTTAATGTCCTTCTCTTACAATATTTATTGTCAACAAGAACCCAATGGAAGCTTTATCATGGGTTATGGACCGGAGAACGAACCACCTAGTTACAATATGGAAAGTTCATGGGAATTTCTTGAAACTATGTCAAAGAAGGCTACGTGGTTATTGCCTCCTCTTAAAAATATTCGCATCATTAGGCAATGGGCTGGTTTATACAACGTTTCACCAGATAGGCAACCAATAGTATCACAGATTAACCAGGTAGAAGGCCTCTATGTGGCTTGTGGATTCAGTGGACATGGTTTCATGCTTGCACCAGCCGTTGGGATTCTAATGGCAGATATAGTTACAGGTGATAACTTAACTTTCGATGTAATTTTAGATTTAGAAAGATTCAACAGGGGAGAAATCATTGAAGAACCTTCTGTTGTATAAACTTAAAAAGGAGGAATCAACTTTGAAGAATTCGATACCTATTCTCGAAATGCCTGAAAACGAGCAAATTTTAAATTATCAGCCAGGAAGTAAGGAAAAGAAAGAATTAAAAGCAAAACTTTCTGAACTCAAAGGTGAAAAAATTGAAATCCCTCTTATAATTGGTGGAAAAGAAGTAAGAACAGGTAATCTTGGAAAATGTGTCATGCCTCACGATCATAGCCATGTATTGGCAGAATATCATAAAGCTGGTGAAAAAGAAATCGCAATGGCGATAGAAAGTTCCTTAGAGGCAAAGAAAGTTTGGGATAAATTTTCATGGGTTGATAGGCTATCCATTTTCAAAAAAGCAGCTGAACTGTTATCGACGAATTGGAGGTCAACATTAAATGCAGCTACCATGCTCGGTCAAAGCAAAAACGTTTTTCAAGCGGAAATAGATTCAGCCTGTGAATTGATAGACTTTTTAAGATTCAACTCATACTATGCAACAAAAATATACATGGATCAACCAAAATCTATCAAAGGTGTATGGAACAGATTAGAGTACAGACCTTTAGAAGGATTTGTTTTCGCAGTTACTCCATTTAATTTCGCTTCTATAGCAGGAAATCTACCCACGGCACCTGCTATCATGGGGAATACGGTTTTGTGGAAGCCTGCTTCTTCGGCTGTATATTCTGCATACTTCTTCATGAAATTACTACAAGAAGCTGGCTTGCCCGACGGAGTGATAAACTTCATACCTGGTCCAGGGTCCAAAATTGGAAGTATAGTTTTTAAAGATCCTAACTTTACTGGATTACATTTCACCGGTTCAGCTCCAACCTTTGAAAATATGTGGGAAACAATTGGGAAGAACATAAGAAATTACAAAACTTACCCCAGAATAGTTGGAGAAACAGGTGGAAAGGACTTTGTGATTGCACACGAAAGTAGTGAAATAGAATCACTGGTAACAGCGCTAATTAGAGGAGCTTTTGAATATCAAGGTCAAAAATGTTCGGCTGTCTCAAGAGCTTATATACCTGACAACATTTGGCCAAAGGTAAAAGAAAATTTGATAGAAAATTTGAAAGAAATTAAAATCGGCTCTCCAGAAAATTTCACTAACTTTATGAATGCTGTGATTGACAAAGAGGCTTTTGATAAGATAAAAAGTTACATAGATTTTGCAAAGGAAAGTAATGAAGCAGAAATAATCTATGGTGGAAAATGTGATGATTCTACTGGATATTTTATTGAGCCAACTGTAATATTAACCACTAATCCAAAGTTTAAAACTATGGTAGAAGAAATATTCGGCCCTGTTTTAAGTATCTACGTTTACGAGGCAAAAGAATTTGACAATGTATTGAAATTATGTGATGAAACTTCACCCTACGGTTTGACTGGAGCAATCTTCGCTCAAGATAGAAAGGCTATCAAAAAAGCAGAAGAAGTACTCGTTAACGCTGCTGGGAACTTTTACATCAACGATAAACCTACTGGTGCTGTAGTCGCTCAACAACCGTTTGGCGGTGCAAGGGCTTCAGGAACAAACGACAAGGCTGGAAGTATTATAAACCTTTTAAGATGGGTTTCCACCCGATCAATTAAAGAAAATTTCGCTCCACCAAAAAATTTCAAATATCCTTTCATGAAAGAAGAATGAAGATAGCCTCACGGCAAGTAAGTAAAATGTTCCCACTGGGGGACTTTTTTATTGGAGCGGATAATGGGATTCGAACCCACGACCCCTTGCTTGGCAAGCAAGTGCTCTACCGCTGAGCTATATCCGCAATATCAAGCTGGTGCGCGAGGTGGGACTTGAACCCACACGGATTATTAATCCACAGGATTCTAAGTCCTGCGCGTCTGCCAGTTCCGCCACTCGCGCTAATAGCTATAAAAAAATGGTGACCCGCCTGGGATTCGAACCCAGGACCCTTTGATTAAAAGTCAAATGCTCTACCAGCTGAGCTAGCGGGTCACTTAGTAGTTACATATATCAAAATCCTTTTTTACAACCGTTGAATATTATAACCGTTCACAACACTTTTGTCAAGTCTAAAGTTAAAACAAGAAGTAAAATTGAGTTTAATATTCATTGATTTTTTCGTTTTATTCCAATTATTTCTCTTCTTTCAAAAAAACCTCAGACGAAACAAACAAGAGGGAAAGCCCTCCTACAAACAAAACTAAATTAATTATTACAAAGGCGTTTAAGCTAATCTGTTTGATATTTCCTGTATACCTTACCAAATCCACCACGTATTTAACAGGCAAAATGTTACCTACCCATCTAACAGATGAAGGCAAAAATTCAACAGGAAAATATACACCCGAAAAGAAAGTCATTGCGAAATAAAGAATAGAAGCAATTTCTATTGTTACCGAAGGTTCTTTGAACAACAATAAAAGCAATATCCCAAATCCCATCATTCCTATAGATGAAGTAAAAAACACTATAACAAGCAGACTCCAGTTGAATGTCAAACTCGAATCAAATATTATTTTACCTAAAAAAACTATAATAAACATAGATACGAGATTCAAAAAAAGCTTAGTAGATGAAGCCGATAAAGTTAATTCTATCGGTTTCATAGGTGAGGCTTTAAGTCTTTTAATCGTGCCTAGTTTTCGATACCTTCCAAATATGTTTATCATTGAAAACATTCCGCCTGATAAAAGCGAAAATCCTATAACCCCGGTTAAAATAAAATCCAAAAAATTTTCTTGACTTTCTCCTATGGGGGTTTCAACAAATTCCGCGTTTATATAATCTTCATTCATCCCTAAAAAATACTTTTTCAACAAACTTTGCAATTTTAACTTTTAAAATATATTGCTCTGATTATTTATGTCTGTTTCTTTTTGAACAAAGGTTATTTGATTATTCTCAACTATAATTATTCCCATATCGATCTGATCGCTTTCTAAAGCTTGACTTAAAGAGTTTTTGTCTTCAAAAATTAAAACTTGATAAGGAAGAGCTTCTACAATCCCCACTTCAAAATTACCCGCGATTCCCAATTTATAATCAACACTTGGGTCAGTCTCTGTGCCAAAAATAAACCCGAAAAGCAACATCAATAGAACGGGTAAAAGCAGAGTAAAGAAAACTTCTATACCGTTTCTAAAGGTTTCTTTATAAAATATACCCATTAAAGAAAACATACGTTTATTTTTCACGGTAAACCATCCCCTTATAACTCATCGAAAAGATTAAGATAGATGCCAACATCCAGATAACAGGCACAATTATATTAACTGGGACAAGAACTTTTCCAGTCATCAACTTCCTCATCCCATCCACTAAATAAGTAACGGGGTTAAAATAAACGTACCATCTTATAAACCAAGGTGTATTAGTCACTTCAAAATAAAATCCGCTTAAAAAAATGGTCGCTTGATATATGATCTGAGAAATTGCTTCGGCGGATACCATATTTTTATACAATGAAGAAAGAAGAAGGCCAACACTAATTATTACCATGATTGAAAAACCACTGTAGGCTATAAATTGTGGTTTATATATATATAAGGACTAACATCAAAAAGGTAAGCCTCAATATATAAAACGATCAAAGAAAGTATCAGTAAGATGACATGTGAAAGTAAAAAACTAAAAAAGTATTCGTTCCCTCTTATAGGAGTGGAGTTTAGCCTTTTAAAAACACCTTTTTCAACGTAATACGAAAAATCAAAAGGCATATTAAATACGGCTACCGTCAAAACAGACATCAAAATAATGGCAGGAAATAAAAAATCTCTGTATCTATAAGGTTCTGATTGTTTTATCCCTATAACGTCTAAAACTTAAGCCTCTTCTAAAACGTTTCTAAGCCATTTTTTACTTCTATATCTGAAAAAAAGAATTATTGATTTTATAATCTCTTCTATCATTGTTAAAAGATAAACGCTAGGAAAACTTAAATTTAATAACAACCCTCCAATTGCAGATAAAGGAACCCCTATAAACCACAACGTAGACGCTTCAACCAAAAAAGAGAATCTTGTGTCTCCTCCAGCTCTTAAAAATCCGACAACGTTCATGCCGTTGAAGCTTTTTAGCGGTAGAAAACCCATTGAAATAATTATTGTGACTTTTACCATATTTTTAACTTCTTCTGAAACATCAAATACATCAACTACTAAAAACGTAGTTACTATCCCTACAATAGCGGCTATTACACTTATTAACTCCGCCAATTTTAAGGCTTTTTTGGAGGTTTCCAAGGCTTCTTCAAATTTAGATACTCCCAATATATTTCCAATAATTACAGATGCAGCGTTAGCTATAGAAAAAGTCACTGAAACTGCAAACCCCTCAATAGTTGACATGACTCTTTGAGCAGCTATTACACTTGTTCCCATATGGGCATAAACAACGGTATACATAGTGAACCCTAATGACCACGCGAATTCGTTTGCCAAAGTAGGTAAGGCGTAATGAAAGAAATTCTTCATAAATTTTGAATTCAATTCAGCAACATGTTTAAAATAAGCCCTTCCTGGGAGCTTTCCAACGTAAACTATAAAAACTGTTGCAGTACATCCGATCGCTCTAGCAATCAAAGTCCCTATTGCAGCACCTTTTATACCTAAAACAGGAAAACCCATCTTACCAAAGATAAGCAAATAATTTAGCAAGATGTTTGTAGATAATTCTATAATGGTTATTATCAAAGGCAAATGAGCTTTTCCTATACTTCTAAGCATAAAAGAAAAAACCATTGTAATTGCAAATAATGGGTAACTAAAAGCAATTACCCTTAAATAAGGGACTCCAGCTTTAATAACTTCGATATCTGGGCTAAAAAATCTTAAAACTAATTCCGGAGTAAAATAGCTCAATAAAAAGAATGCGACAGAGAAGAGAAGGGAGGACAAGATAGTTAACGCAACAGAACGAGATAATCCATCCTCATCTTTTTTCCCCCAATACTGTGCAAAGAAAATACCTCCTCCAGAAACTAATCCAAACAATATTAAGTTGTATAAAAAGAAAAACTGATTTGAAAGTCCGACTGAAGCTATGGCAACCTCTCCCAAAAGGCCAATCATTAAGGTATCAACAAAATTAACACTTGTAAAGATAACTTGCTGAAGGGCTATCGGGAAAGCTATTCTTATTATTCTTTTGTAGATATCCATTGGAACCCCCACAATACATTTTGTAAAACGAAGAATATATACACAAAGGAAATTCTATCATAACTGTCATGGCTTTTATTCTAAAAAATATGAAAATAATTGTTAAGAATCACTCGGAAGAAAAACTGTGAATTTACTAGAGTAAAATTGGACAATATCAAATACTAGAAAGAAATAAGTCTACTCAAAAAGAGTTTTCTCAGAGCAGACTTAGTATACAACTTCTTTATCGTAAACTTTAAACTAAGGGTTTAAAAGAGAAAGAATACCTGGGCAACCAGAACCTTTTCACCACAAATCTTTAGCACTGGTAGAAATAGCATGGATACCATTTTTAAAGAGTTTCAGAACTTCCTCTTCTTTACTGATTAATCCTCCAGCTATCAAACATACTTTTGTTCCTATATTTTCTAAAAAATATGGAGCCGCTATCGCGGGTAATATTTCAAAGGCATCAGGTTGAGAAGTTTTTTCCAGAAAATTTACAACAGATTTTAAAGAATTAGAATCTATCAAAAACACCCTTTGAACTGCCATTAAATTTTCTTGCATAGCAGTTTTTATAGCGTTATTTTTCGTGGATATGATTCCATCACATAACTTTTTACGAGCTAAATATTCAATACCTTTTTTATCAGAAGCGATACCTTCCAGTAAATCGATATTGATAAATAATTTTTTATTAAATTGTTTTACAATGGGCATAACATCTTCTAAAATTAATATAGATCCCGTAAGCAAAAAGATGATAGGGGATTCAGTTTTTAAAGCATCATCTAAGTCATCTAAATTTCTGACGGCAGGAATTATCGTGTTTTTTTTGATTAAATTACATAAACCTTTCATATTATCTCCTTTTAAGATACTTTTTTGTATCTTATTTTTTCCTGTTCACACTTCTAGTAGCTATTATATCACTACCTGTGCCCAATATATTTTGTATAACAACATCCCCTCTTTTGATAGGTGCTTTTACCTTTGTTTCTTTTAATATTTTCATTATGTCATTTATAAGTCTTAATGGAACGGGTTTATCAGACCTAACCGAAGCCATCGGGATTTCTCCATCTTCTACTTTTACGCTTGTTACCACCACTCTTAAGGGATCCGTGATTTCTTGCTTTACAAATTCTAATCCTCTTTTGCATCTGTTCCCTTTAACTTCTACAATTTCTATTTCATCCGCATCTGCATAAATAACGTTTATTTTACATCCCAAAGGACAAGTTGTACAAACTACTTTCTTTTTTTTATATTCAACCGAGTTCACGTGCACTCACCTCTATTTCTTTCAAATTCTTATCCTTAAATGGTTTCATGGAAATTTCAATCATTTCAGATGGTCTGGCCTCTTCTTCCACCATCTTAATTCCAAGAGGTTCTACTGTAACTTCTGCTCTTTTGAAAGTTTTTGAAACTCTAAGGTACAATTTTGTCCTTTCGTTGGGATCTATATACATTGGATGCAGTACATTTATGTTTTTCCCTTTTATAACTTTTACTTTTTGTTCTGGAAAGTATTGATTTTGTGCATACAGAGCTGCATATTTACCGGCTTTTTCTCCTTCTCTCGAAACATAGTCCACTAAATCAAATACAACTGTACAGTTACCAGCTGCAAAGATCCAATCTTCAGAGGTTTGGTTTGTATTAGATGTAATAAATCCAGGGGCAGTTTCAACAAATTTAATAGGATCTGTTAAAGGTATGAGGCCCACCGATGTTACGAGAGAATCTACGTTGAATATCTTTTCGGTATTTGGAATGATTTGTCTATTTTCATCCACTTGAGATACGTAAACTTTACCTAATCTCTTATTTCCCTCTACCCTTGTGACGGTATGGGAAAGATACAATGGAATATTATAATCCCTTAGACATTGTTGAACGTTTCTTTCCAACCCACCCGGGTATGGCAAAATTTCTACAACACCTTTTACTTCTATTCCCTCTAAATGAAGCCTGCGAGCCATTATTAATCCAATATCCCCCGAACCGACTATCAAGGCGCTATTAGCTGGCTTAAGATTTTGAAGGTTGATGTATTTTTGAGCTACTCCTGCAGTAAAAATACCAGCAACCCTATCTCCAGGAACCGCAAGTGAATTAAAATGTCTTTCTCTTGCCCCTGTTGCCATAACTAAAGCCTTTGTTTTTATCTCGTGTATCCCTTTATGATTGACAAAAGTCAATTGTTTATCCTTATTCACATCCAACACAAAAGCGCTGTTTAATACTTTTACATTCGTATGCTCTAATTCTTCTTGAAGAGTTTCTTTGAATTCTGGACCGGTTAAATCCTTTCTATAGTAATGTATCCCAAAACCATTGTGAATACATTGATTCAAAACTCCACCGTTTTCTTCTTCCCTCTCAATAAGAATCACGTTTGCACCATTTTTATCTGCAGCTTTAGCAGCGGCCATTCCTCCTCCGCCACCGCCTAATACAACAACATCTGTTTCGTATTTCATATCATCCTCACCTCGGAATTTATTATCCACGAACCTTCTTCATTTTGAAGTACTTCTTCTGGTTTTAGCCCTGTCTCTTCGGAGATTATTTTCAATATTTTTGGTGTGCAAAAACTTCCTTGACATTCTCCAAAAGACGCTCTCGTAGCAAATTTAACATCATCTAAAGTTCTTGCACCGCTTTTTATAGCCTCTTTAATCTCTTTTTTTGTTATTTTGTTACAATAGCAGATCATTTCTCCCGCTTCGGGATCTTCTTGAATGACTCTTCCCCAATAGTCGTAATCCCTTTCCACTAAATGTGGAACTTTTTCAATATGAGTGAGGTAATTTTCCCTTTTTTGTAAATTAATATGCAACTTTTCTTGAATAAGATATTCAACAACATACCTTGCAATAGCAGGCGCAGCGGTTAATCCAGGTGATCTTATGCCAGAAACATGTATAACATTCCCTTCGCCTACATCGATATGAAAATCTTTTTCTCTTGTTTCAGGTCTTAGACCAGCAAATGCTTTTACTACATTCCTTGAAAAATCTAAAGTTGGAACCAATCTCAAAGACTTTTCTCTGACTTCTAAAAGCCCTTCTTGAGTCGTAGAAAAATCTTGTTTTGATTTCACACCATGAGCAGTAGGTCCAGCTAAAAAACCCCCATCCACAGTTGGAACCACCAAACAACCTTTCGTCAACTTAGAGGGAGTTGGAAAAATGACAGAATTTGCGTATTTTATATTCTTTCCTAAAAGATAGTACTCACCTTTTACAGGGAAAATATAAGGTACCTCATCTCCAAAAAATTTTGCTACCTCATCTGCATACAATCCTGCGACATTAATAACTAAATCGGCTATATAACTGCTCCCATCTTCAAAGAGCAATTCAAACTTGTTATCTTTCTTTTTCACTTCAACAAGTTTCTTATTTTTTAAAACTTTTCCTCCGTTAATCTCTAACGATCTTGAAGCTTGCATAGCTACTTCCCACGGCTCAGTCACACCTGCTATAGGACAATAAAAGGATTTTAATGCATCGCTATTTAAATTTGGCTCCATTTCTAATAGTTCCGTCTTATCTAAAATCTCATATTCTTGGACCCCGTTTTGAATTGCCCTTTCTTCTAACTCATCGATTGCTTTTAACTCTTCTTCGTTTAAGGCAACAACATGTGACCCAACTCTTTTCACTTCTACAGAAAGTTCTTGCGATATCTCATCGTATAATTTATTACCCTTATAACATAGTTCTGCCCTTAAACTTCCTGGAGTATCGTCATACCCCCCGTGAATTATTCCAGAATTTCCTTTTGTGACTCCTGTTCCTATTCCGTTTCTTGCTTCAAATATGAAGACATCTTCTATATATTTGTTAATTTCTCTTGCAATTAAACTTCCTACTATTCCAGAACCTATAACCGCTATCAACTTTTACCAACCTCCTGATATTATAAAAAAAACCATATCCTTTACGAAATAATTTCGCTTTAGGATATGGTTTTCTCTTATTCTCCACCATTTTATTATTAACTTTTATTTTTTATATATTTTAACATACTTAAATTAAATAAAAGTTAAAATGCTTACTACTATTTGATCATTTTTCTTCAATCCAATTTTTTGCCCTTTCAACGGCTCTTTTCCAACCTGCATACAACTTTTCTCTTTCATCAGCATCCATTTGTGGAGTAAATAGAGCATCCCGTTTCCATTTTCTTAATAATTCTTCCTGCCCATTCCAAAAACCAACAGCCAAACCTGCCAAATATCCAGCTCCTAAAGCCGTCGTCTCGTTAACTACTGGTCTTTCAACCTCTACACCAAGAATATCAGCTTGGAATTGCAATAGGAAATTATTTAATGCGGCACCACCATCCACCCGCAGAGTCTTAAGCTTTATACCCGAATCAGCCTCCATAGCTTCAAGAACGTCTCTTGTTTGATATGCTATAGATTCCAAAGTAGCTCTAATAATGTGTGCTTTTGATGATCCTCTTGTTAATCCAACGATTGTACCCCTTGCATACATATCCCAGTAAGGAGCTCCAAGCCCTGCAAATGCCGGCACAAAATAAACACCGCCATTATCTTTCACTTTAGTTGCATAATATTCTGTATCTGCAGCACTATCAACTATCTTTAATTCATCTCTAAGCCATTGAACAGCAGCACCTGTAACGAAAATGGATCCTTCCAAGGCATAGTTAACCTTTCCATTAATTCCGTAAGCTATTGTAGTTAATAGACCATGTTTAGATTCAATAGGTTCTTCCCCTGTGTTCATTAACATGAAGCACCCAGTTCCGTAAGTATTTTTTACCATACCTTTTTCATAGCAAACCTGACCAAACGTAGCAGCTTGCTGATCCCCTGCTATTCCGGCAATGGGCACTTCTGCACCGAAAACATCCGGATCGGTATTACCGTATATTTGACTTGAAGGTTTTACCTCTGGTAACAGAGAAGAAGGAATGTTTAACTCTTTAAGAAGGTCTTCATCCCATTTACGCTCGAAAATATTGTATATCATTGTTCTTGATGCATTGGTATAATCAGTAACGTGAACTTTCCCGTTAGTTAGCTTCCATATTAACCACGTATCTATAGTACCAAACCTAAGTTTTCCTGCTTCTGCTTTTTCCTTGGTTCCTTCAACATTATCCAAAATCCATTTAATTTTGGTTCCAGAAAAATAAGCATCTACCATGAGACCGGTCTTATGCTTAATTGTTTCTTCCAAACCTTTTTCTTTTAATGTATCGCAAATTTTTGAAGTCCTTCTATCTTGCCAAACGATCGCATTGTGAAGAGGTTTCCCTGTTTCTGCATCCCAAATGACTGTTGTCTCTCTTTGATTAGTTATACCAATCGCACTGATTTGACTACGGTTAATATTCCCTCGCGCCATAGCATCCGCTATAACCCCCATGGTAGTTGCCCAAATTTCATTAGGATCATGCTCCACCCATCCGGGTTTAGGATAATACTGCATAAACTCTTGCTGTGCTACACTAACAACATTCCCATCGTGATCAAAAATTATTGCCCGGGAACTTGTAGTCCCTTGATCGATTGATAAAATATACTTTTCCATTACAATCCTCCTAAAAACTTTTTACTTTTTCAATCCTTCGATTATTGTGTCGTAATGTAACTCAATATACAATAAAAGTTTATTTAAATCTCTTTCTTTCAACGATTTCAATATATTTCGATGATTTTCAAGTGTTTTTTTGTTGTATGTATTTGTGAACAAATAATCTTCCTTCATTACCCTCCAAACTTTTTGTTGGATAAAACTTGTTAAATAATCTAAGAAATTCTCTATTATTGGATTTTTCGAGTATTTTGCATATAACTGGTGAAATTTAAAATCTTGGGCAAGGGAATTCTCTAAATCTTTTGTAATTATGGCTTTGCTAAAATCGTCACAAATCTTCGCCATATCATTTATCAGTTTATCATCTAAATGTTTAAAAACGGAAAAAGCTATAGAACGCTCTAATATTTTCCTACTTTCCATTAAATCATCAACATCGTAATCTGGAAAAGATAGTCCAAAAGAATTTTTATAATATCTTTTTACGTAGTTGCCACTTCCTTGCACACTTTCCACAACGTTGATAGCTTTTAAATAACTGATAACCTCTCTTATAACTATCCTTGAGACATTATACTTTTTTGAAAGATCTCTTTCTGAAGGTAATTTTTCACCAATTTTTATTTTTGTATTTTCTATCTGTTTAAGTATGTCTTCTATAATTTCCTTACTTTTTCCATCTTTTTTAATGTCATTACTCATGCAGTGTTATCTCCTTAACTCACCTTAAATCAATTCTTTTTTCAATTCAGTTATTTCTTTTTCTAATTCTTCTTTTATTGTTTTATTATCTCTTTTCGCCTCTAGATATTCTCTTAATTTTTCATGTCTTTTAGAATTTAATGGATATCTAACTGCTGCAATTATTCCTAAAACCAATAAAATTATGGGAACGAAAGAAATTATGAATCTTAATGCAAATAAAAAACTCTCGGGCTGAAATTGTTCTACACCATCTATTGGATTAACAAATCCTGCTATTCCTAATGAAAAGGTAACTCCTGCAACAGCCAAACCAGACGCCACTTTCCTGACAAACGTCATCAGACCACTCAAAGTACCCTCTTCCCTTTTACCAAATTTTAACTCAGCAACATCTGTTACATCCCCAAATATAGTATAAGGCATAACTGCGACTGCCGAAACTCCTGCACCTATTATTGCAGCCATTAAAATTACCTGGAACATCGTTACATCAGGGGAAAATGTGAAAAGAATGAATCCCGCAACACACCATACTAACGCACCTAAAATATACGAGATATTTTTGGATGTCTTTTTAGCAACAAAGGCATAAAATGGGATAAAAATAATTTCGGCTATGAAAAGAGCACCTAAAGCTATGGGAAGTAAGCCTTCATTTCCAATATAATATTTAGTATAATAGGCAAAAATGGTTGAAACTACATCTATCGATAAGTAGGCTAGAAGATACATAGCGATAAGGAGTCGAAAGCTTTTAATTTTAAAAGGTTCAAAAAACATATTGAAAAAGTTGAAGGTACTTTTCTCTTTTGAAAACTCTTCTCTTTCCTTGGTGAACATAAAAACACCAATCCACGGAATTGAAAAGATCAAACCAAAGGTTATTGCCATCACTATATACCCTGTTCTGATATCAGAAAAAGCATTCACAATTAACATTGGAAGTACCGCACAAACCAAACCCGCACCTATCGAAAAGGCAAGTCTATATGAATTTAAAGATGTCCTTTCATTGTAATCTAACGTTAATTCGGCTCCTAAAGCAGTATAAGGTGTCATAACCATAGTAAATACGGTTGTAAAAGCTATATATGCCGTTAGTGCGTAAATGAATTTCCCCAATTGATTAGGAAAACTTGCTGGATACCAAAGAATGAAAAAAGATATAAAGATCAAAAAGGTTCCTGCCAGCAAGTAAGGTCTTCTTCTGCCAAACCTAGTTCTGGTATTATCGGTTATGAATCCCATTAAAGGATCTGTAACAGCATCCCAAATTTTACCAATTAAAAGAATGGGAGCAATATACTGCATCTTCAGACCGATGACATCAGTAAGGAAGATAGCGTAGAAAAAATTTATTATATTGAAAGCACCACCACCAAAAATATCCCCCGACGCATAGAACAACTTAGTTTTCAAAGGTAGTTTTTCACTTTTCACTTTTCCCTTCCTCCTCATCCACCTTTTTAATATTTATCCATCAATTTTATCCCCTAATAATTAATAAACACATAATGATTTTATCACATATTAGCTGGATTTTTTTTATACTTTAACCTTTTACTCCACCACCCATTCCTCCAATTAAATACCGTTGAAAAGCTAAAGTTATTACAAAAACGGGAATTAACATTATAGTCCCCGCTGCAGCTAACTGCCCCCAAAGCGGAGCATATTGGCCCATAAAACCGTTAATAACGACAGGAGCTGTTTTAGCGTTCGAACTAGTTAAAACTAAAGCATACAAAAATTCATTCCAAGACATCATAAAAGTGAAAACAGTAGCGACTACTAACCCCGGCCCAACGAGGGGGATAAAAATCTTCCAAAAAACCTTTTTTCTGTTGCAACCGTCAACTAAAGCTGCTTCTTCGTATTCTATGGGTACACTCGAAAAAAATGGTAATAAAACCCAAATAACGTAAGGTATGTTAAAACTCATATGAGCAAATATGAGAGCTATTAATGTGTCTGTTAACCCCAATGATCTAAACATCATAAACAAAGGGATAGATAGAGAAATTTGAGGAATCATTCTTGAAATAAGGAAAGAATACGATAAAGCCTTTCTATATCTGAATTTGAATCTTGACAGCGCATATGAAGCCATAGCTCCAACTACTAAAGAAAAAGAGGTCGATAAGATACTAACAATAAGACTGTTCCTTAATCCCAACATAACGTCTTTTCTTTGAAAAACCTTTTTGTAACTATCCAGTGTAGGCTTGAAGCTAAAAGGATTTGCTGACCATATGTCAATATCTTTTTTGAAACTGTTCATTATTATTATAGCAATTGGAAAAAGTTCTACGATTAAAATTATTATCGATATAAAAATGATTAAATACATCTTCAGTTTTTTCTTCTTCATTTTTTCAACTCCCACTATCCATATTTCTTCGAACCAAAAAATTTGCGATAATTAAACTTATCACTATCAGAATAACTCCCATGGCTGAAGCGTAACCAACGTTAAAATATCTAAAGGCCTGTTTATGAATATACAAAGACAATAAAGTGGTAGCGTTACTTGGACCTCCTCCTGTCATAACAAAAACTTCAGAAAAAATACGCAATGCATCTATCAGCCTTAACAATAAAGCGGTAGTTATTGTTGGTCTAAGCAAAGGAATAATTATCTTTATTACCTTATCCCAAAATTTTGCACCATCTAAATCAGCAGCTTCTATCAATGAAGAGGGTATGTTAATGAGTCCAGAGTATATAAACATAAACATGAAAGGCCACATCCTCCATATATCTTGAATAATAACTGCTGCATATGCTGTTCCTGGGTTGGCAAGCCAAGCAGTTTGTGGGATACCTAATGTATTCAGCAAAAAACTAATCGCACCATACTCGGGTTGTAACATTAAACGCCATGTTAAACCCGATAAAACTGGCAGAACAAAGACGGGTAAAAGCAATAAGGATCTTATTAGATTTACACCTTTAAATTCTCTATTAAGTAGCAAAGCGACAAAGAACCCCATAATTAGTTCTATAGGGATAGCTATAAATATGAATCCCAATTGAAGAAATAAAGCATGCCAAAATTCTTTATCTTGAAATATTCTTACATAATTAGATATTCCAATGAACCCTCTTGAAGATTCATCTACAAGAGGCCAGTTGAAAAATGAGATACCTACTGCATATATGATAGGATAAATTAAAACTAGTCCTACTAAAATTAAGGCAGGTAGTATAAAATAAAGGACGGGGGATCTCTCCCCTATCCTTTTGTTCTTCTTAGTAGCCATATCTCCCAAGCACCTCGTCAATCCCTTTGATCATGTTATCTATAGCAGTTTCTGGAGTTACTCTTCCTGTAACGCCCGCTAACCAATTTACCTTTATTACGTCCGAAACTTCTGCATATCTTTCGAACCTTGGCCTTGAGACAGAATATCTCATAGAATTGAATATGCCAACAAAATATGGTTTTTGTTCTATGAACTTTGGATCAAGCAAAAGATCCGTACGAGCTGGAGTTAATCCAACCTTTACTAATTCCTTTCCTGCCTCATATGAGGACCACCAATATGCAAATTCTGCTGCAGCTTCTTTATTCTTAGAAGCTTTAGGAATCCCCAGCATCCAAGTTCCTCGAACAGGAGCTCTTCTGACAGGACCTGCTGGTGGAGCACTATAGTAAATCCTTCCGGAAACAAGTGATTGATCAGGATTTTCATGATCTGGAATTATGGCGGGCCATTGAAACATTGAGAAAACTTTTCCTTGGTTGAAGGCTGCAATCCTTTCAGAATGTCCCATATCTTGCCAGCCTGGAGGGGCAAACTCACACAACGCCTTGTACATATTTAAGGCTTCAATGGCTTTTTCTCTATCTAACACAACTTCAAAATCATGTTCTCCAACTTGTTCTAATACCTTAGTACCGTATGATTCAAACATCAGTATTGCTTCAGCAGTTGCACCCTCTGCACTCTTTGTAAATGGAGCGAAACCGTATATTCCTTTGTTGGATAGAAATTCACTCATTTCAAGTAATTGGTCAAAGTTTTGCGGAATATCTAATTCGTAACCATACTTTTCTTGAAATTCCTTTTTATACTGTTCATTGTTTACAATATCCTTTCTAGTCATCCATACATAAACGTTACCGTTAATAGGGAGCCCTCTGTAACTTCCATCCCAATAAGAACCTTCTGGGACACCAGGGATCAAATCTCTTTCAAGATCAATTTTAGGATAAACTTTTCCTTGTGGCCACTGGGAATACGGGATGAAAAGATCACCAAATTGAGGAACAAATGGTTCATCGATAGATACCAAATCATAATCTGTTCTGTTCTGTGATATAGAAACGGCTGTTTTTTCAAGAATAGATCCACTAGGAAGTCTTTCAAAGATCACATCAATTCCTGTTTCTTTTTCGAATTCATCAATCATAGACTCTACTGCGACGGTTAAAGCATCATCCCAAACAAGCACCCTAATAGTAGTACCTTTGTAAGATTGTGCAAACAAAAATGTTCCTGCCATTAGTACAAAAATTACCAATAAACTAAAAACTCTTTTCATAATTACCCCTCCTTTCAAGATTTTGATTCCATCCAACACATTTTTGAAACACATAATTATTTTACTATTGGTAATATCATTTTGCAAGTCCGAAAAAAGACATTCTCTTTCGATTAGAGTTGATTATTGACATTTATTAACGATTACAAAGGTTTTTCTTAATTTTTCTTTATTTTTTTACCTTTGACAAATAAATAAAAAATGGTATAATGGTATTACCATTAATTTTTTAAAGGAGGTTTTTTGCTAATGAAACTCTTTCTTGATAGTGCTAAAATAGATGAAATCACCTATGCAATTGAAAAATGGGGCATAGAAGGTGTAACCAGTAATCCGAAACACATTAGAAAATCGGGCAAATCTATGGAATATTTCATGAATGAAGTAAAAAAAGTTGTTGAATCTACAGATATCACTGTTAGTATTGAAATTAATCCTCACCTAAACCAAGCAGAAGCAATGGCTGAAGAAGCCAAAAAAATCGCTTCTATATGTAAGAATTTCGTAGTAAAAATCCCTGCAACCGAAGAAGGATTATATGCATTAAAATTGTTGAATGGTTCAGATGTCAAGGTAAATGTAACTCTAGTTTTTAATTCTTTCCAAGCCTTACAAGCTGCTAGAATGGGTGCCTATTATATAAGTCCATTTGTCGGCTGGAGAGAAGAAAGAGGAGAAAATAACATTAATTTTATTTCAGACATCGTTAGCGCTGTTCATAATTATGATTTTAAATCAGAGGTTTTAGTTGCCGCTGTAAGAAACGCCAAACAAATTAATGAAGCCATAAATGCTAAGGCTGATATTCTTACTGCGGGATTTGATGTTTATAAAAACGCTTTTCAGACACCATATACCAAAATGGGCTTAGATATATTTTCTGAGGCATGGGACTCAATAGAAAGATAGGAGGAATGAAGATGGTAGAATACAAATTTTTAATCCATAAAGACGGCGATAGTGTTGGAGTTGCAACTGATGACTTGAAACCTGGTGAAAAAATAAAAGGTAGAGTGTTAGAAGGAAGCAAAGAGTATGAAATAGATGTTTTGGATGAAATCCCCCTAGGACATAAAATAAGTCTAAAAGATGTCAACAAAGGAGAAATAATAATCGAATATGGTGAAAAAATCGGTGTTGCGACAAAACCTATACAAAAAGGAGAAGAAGTCCACGTACACAACATACAAAGTATAAGATGGGGAGGCAAAAATAATGGATAACAAAATTTTGGGATATTTAAGAGAAAATGATAAAGTTGGGGTAAGAAACCACGTATTAATAATTCCTGTTGATGATATTTCCAATTCTGCTGCGGTTGCAGTGGAAAATATTATCCAAGGTACGTTAGCAATTCCACATCATTATGGAAGATTGCAATTTGGAAAAGATCTTGATTTATTCTTCAATACAATGATTGGAACAGGAAGAAATCCAAATGTGGCAGCTGCGATAGTTGTAGGAATAGAACCCAACTGGACAAATAAAATTGCTGAAGGAATAGCAGAAACAGGGAAACCTGTAGAGGCATTTTATATTGAAAAAAATGGGGAATTAAAGACTATTGAAAAGATGGCTAGATCCGCCGCCAAATTAGTAGAATATGCTACTAATTTAAAAAAAGAACTCGTTGACTTTTCTGAATTAACAATAAGTCTAAAATGTGGTGAATCCGATACAACCTCAGGTTTAGCGTCTAATCGTGTGGTGGGAAGATTTGTAGAAAATTTTCTACAAGAAAATGGAACCGTTCTTTTTGGAGAAACAACAGAATTAACTGGTGCAGAACACATAATAGCTGAGAGATTCAAAAAAGAAGAAGAAAGAGATAAATTTTTAAAAATTTTCAATGACTACCAAGAACTTATAAAATCCCAAGGTGTAGATTTGTTAGGATCACAACCAACTCAAGGTAACATAGAAGGTGGACTAAGTACAATAGAAGAAAAGGCTTTAGGAAACATTCAAAAAATTGGAAATGCTAAGATAGATAGTGCTTTAGATTACGGAGAATTCCCGGTTGGCAAAGGGTTACATTTTATGAATACATCCTCAGCAGCTGCCGAAGCAGTCACTCTGTTTGCAGCTGCAGGTGCTGTCATTCATCTCTTCCCAACAGGTCAAGGTAATATTATAGGTAATCCTGTAATTCCAGTTTTAAAAATAACAGCAAACCCCAAAACCGCTAATTTCATGTCCGAACATATCGATTTGAATGTTTCAGGCTTACTAAAACTAAACGGTTCTTTAAACGATCACGCTGAGAATTTATGGAATAAGATTATAGAAACCGCCAACGGAAAACTTGTGAGAGCAGAGATATTAAAACACAGGGAATTCGTATTAACGAAGTTATACCCAAGTGCGTGATTTTATGGCAGAAATAATAGTTCCTTTTGGGAAAGATAATATTAAGATAAGTAATATTAAAGATTTTGACATTATTGATGTAGGGGAAAAAAGAAACACCAGTTTAAGTTATCAACAAATGAAAGAAAAAATAGATAAATTTATAGATGGGATATCCTTTCAAGGGATGAAAAATATTGCTGTGGCGATTCCTGATATCACGAGGCCTAGAGTACCTATAGAAATTTTCCAACATATATTAAAAAGATTTTTGAGCTCCTTTCAAGGAAATATAAAAATTTTTGTTGGAACAGGATTACACAATTATCGACTTTCCGATAAAAACGAGTTGATTCCAGAAAATTTGGTTCATAATGATAAAGTACAAGTATTTTTTCATGATGCTAGATCTGAATTCAATATCTATGTAGGTGAAACTAAACCAGGAACACCAGTTTTTATCGAAAAAGATTACTTACTCAGTGATTTAAAAATATCTATAGGTATTGTCGAACCTCATCAATTTGCCGGCTTCTCCGGTGGAGCAAAAGGCGTTGTAATTGGTTTGGGAGGAGAAAAAACTATCTCAAAAAATCATTCATTGCTGATTGACCCAAATTCTAAAACGGGCTTATTAGAAGGGAACCCCATTAGAGAAGACATAGAAGAAGCAGGTAAAATGATAAAAATAGATTATTTAATAAACTTTGTTATGAATGCGAATAATGTACCTATGGAGATCTTCTGCGGGAAAAATCCTGAAAGCTATTTAAAAGCCGTAGAATATTTAAAAGATTTGGTAGGTTATAAAATTGATAAAACCTATGATATGGTTATCACCTCTCCAGGCGGATTCCCACGAGATATAGACCTTTATCAAGCTCAAAAGGCTTTAACCCCTGCAACTTCTTTCTGTAAAGACAATGGGATAATATTATTATTAGCCGAGTGCTCAAGAGGTGCAGGGGAGGAAAATTATATAGAATTAATAAAAAGATTTAAGACACCTGAAAAAGTCATTAAAAATTTTGATTTTGATCACTTCGCAGTGGGGCCACATAAGGCTTTAATATTTGCCAAAGCAGCTCTTAACAATAAATTGTTCTTATATTCCACAAACAAACAATTAACAAAAGAATTAAAAAGAACTTTCATAAACCCGATAGAAGATTTACAAGTATTTTTAAAAAAAGAAGGAGAAACCAAATCAATCGGCATTTTACCAAGAGCTTTACAGCTTTTACCACTATAGAATTTGTGCGTTTCACGGATGGTATAAAAAGGAGGCAAAATAAAAATGGAGATGATTGTTGGTGGCAAAAAGGTTAATAAACCAAAGACTTTAAAAGTTTACAATCCTTACAATGGTGCAATTGTTGATGAAGTACCCGAAGGCGATGCTATGGATGTAGAAAACGCAGTTAATTTAGCTGTCGAAGGAAAAAAGATTATGAAAGAACTCCCATTGCACAAAAGGGTGGAAATTCTATATAATACTGGAATTTTACTAGAAAAAAATGAAAAAAGGTTGTCCAAAATAATAAACGAAGAAGTAGGCAAGACTATAAAAGACGCTCAAGCGGAGGTTATAAGGACAGCCGAATTATTCAAATATGCCGCAGAAGAAGCAAAAAGAATCCATGGAGAAACGCTTCCTTTTACATCTTTAAAAGGTTCAGAAAACAAAAGAGGTTATTACATTTTAGAACCCGTAGGAATAGTTGGAGCAATAACTCCTTTTAATGTTCCTTTATCATTAGCGGCTCACAAAGTAGCTCCTGCCATAGCAGCAGGAAATGCAGTTATAATGAAACCAGCTACTCAAACACCTTTAAACACTATAATCTTAGGGGAACTATTGTTAGAAGCCGGAATGCCTGAAAAAGCGATTAGTGTTTTAACTGGTAGGGGAAGCGTAGTAGGGAATGCTTTAGTAAAAGATCCAAGAATAAGATTTGTTAGTTTTACAGGTAGCGTTGAAACTGGTGAAAATATTGCAAAAAATGCTGGAATGAAAAAACTAGGATTAGAATTAGGTTCTAACTCTGCACTTATCGTAATGGATTCTGCAAATATTGATAAGGCTGTAGCTGCTACTGTTGGAGGAGGTTTTTCTTTAGCAGGACAGGTATGTATATCCGTTCAACGAGTTTTTGTACATGAAAAAGTTTACGATGATTTTGTTGATAGGTTAGTTTCAAAAGTTCAAAGTATAAAATTTGGTGATCCATCGAAGGAAGAAACTGAAATGGGGCCTGTAATTGACGAAGAAAATGCCGTTAGAATTATTGATTGGATAGAGGAAGCAGTATCTGAAGGTGGAAAAATGTTAACCGGAGGAAAAAGGGATTACACATTGGTAGAACCAACTGTTTTGGTTGATACCCCTCTCGAAAGCAACATCATGAAAAAAGAACTTTTTGGCCCAGCGGTAGCTTTGAGAAAAGTAAAAGATTTAGATGAGGCAATTGAATTGACAAATGAAAGTGTTTACGGATTACAAGCAGGTATATTCACCCAAAACATTAAAGAAGCATTTTTTGCCGCTGAAAAAATAGAAGCCGGTGGAGTGATGATAAACGAAGGGCCACGTTATAGGGCTGATTTTATGCCCTATGGTGGATACAAAAAAAGCGGAATAGGGCGAGAAGGAATAAAATTCGCAATCGAAGAAATGTCTGAGTTAAAAGTAATCTGCTTTGATATTGGAGAGTGAAAAAAATGAGAGAAAAAATAAATTTGGGTTTGGTTGGTTTTGTTAGAAGTACCTACGATGCCGATAAAGGTAATGAAATTTACGAAACAGCTGTAAAAGAACTAGAGAAAAAAATTGAAAATATAAACTTATTTGGTTGGAAAGGTGTTATAGAATATCCAGAAGAACTTGACGAAGTCATAAATTTTTTTAACGCAAAAAATTTAGATGGTTTTATCCTAATGAGTGCCACTTTTCATTTGGGACAATTAGCTTTAAAAGTGGCAAAAAACATGAAGATTCCTTTGCTAATTTGGGCATTACCCGAGCCCCCATATAATGGAGGAAGAGTAAGGTTGAACTCTTTAGTTGGTGCTCATTTAGATTGTTCTAACCTTTACAAATCGGGGTTTAATAATTATGAATTCATTTATGGTGATCTAGAAGAAGAACCTTTCATAAATAAAATAAACGCTTGGATAGATTCCTTAAGAATAATAAAAAAATGGTCTAATACTAAAATAGGTTATATAGGAAGTCATGCACAAGGTTTTTATAATATAGATGTTTACGAACCAGATATCATAAAAGAAATAGGTGCTGAAATTGAATACATCCCATTGAATGATCTCTTTTTTAAAAAAGCAAAGGAACAAGAAATTTTAGAAGAAGCGAAAAACATTAATAATATTTACAACTATGGAGACAATATGACAGACGACAGATTGGAAAAGGTAGCAAATTTATCGTTGACTTTTAAAGATCTGGAAAAGTCAAAAAATTATGCTGGAATGGCCATCAGATGTTGGCCAGAGTTTGCTAACACTTATGGCATATCCCCTTGCGCAGCTATGTCGTACTTTATGCCCGAACATATCCCAGTAGCTTGTGAAGGTGATATTGAAGGTTCTTTAGGGATGATCGCTTATAAAGCTATAGGTTGTGATGAAATTTTTCTCGCCGATGTGAGTCAACTTTTTGAGAAAGAGGATTCCTTCTTACTTTGGCATTGTGGGGTTGCACCTTACAATACCTGGGATCAAAAGTCCGAAAAAACATTAGACACTTATTTTGCTGGTGGAAAAGGAGTAACGGTAGGTTTTGTATTAAAACCAGGACCTGTTACTATTTCCAGAATAGACTATTCAAGAGGAAAATTCCGTTTGTTAGTCTTTGAAGGCGAAGCTTTACCGATGGACAAAGAGCTCAAAGGAACGTTTGTAAAAGTTAGGGTTCCAAATGCTAAAAAAATTTTTGAAACAATGGTTTCTAAGGGTGTTGCGCACCATGTAGTGTTGGGATATGGTAATTACGCACAAACACTTAAAAATGTCGCCAAAATAAAAAATTGGGAAATAATCGAATAAAATACATAGTGTGGTGAATAGGATGGAAATAAAAGAACTTGATAACAATATAAAAGTCTTCGTTAACAATTTTGAGCTTATAAATACTCAAGAGATTAGTTATGGGAAAGGTTCACCGCATATCAAAGAACATCAAGGACATTTTAAAATAAAAGAAAACCCGAAAATATTGGGAAAAGGTGACTGTAAAATAGAAACAAATTTACTTTCTGAAAATATATTAGAAATGACCATCCAAGTCCCAGAGGAATATAACAGAATAAACATTAAACTTAACACTTCTAAAAGTGAAAAGATATTTGGAGGGGGTGAGCAGTATACCCACTTAAACCTAAAAGGGAAAAAATTTCCCATATGGGTACAAGAACAAGGGGTAGGAAGAGGATATGATTTAATATCCATAGTCACTAGATTTAAAGGTGTGAGTGGAAGTTGGTATACAACTTACTTTCCTTCCCCTATTTTTCTATCCACTTTGGGGTATGCGATAATATTTGAAACGTACTCTCCAATGGTAGTTGATTTAAAAGGTAAAAGCTCAAATTTTGAAGTTTGGGATAAAACAGTAAAATTGGTAATAATCGAAGGGGATAGTCTAAAGAAATTATCGAAAGAAGTGAGAAAATATTTTAATACCGATCACACCCTTCCAAATTGGATTCATGGTACATTGATTGCCTCACAAGGAGGCACAAAAGAAATAGACAAAAAAGTCGATCTGTTGATAAAAAATGAAGTCCCTCTTACCGCTGTGTGGAGTCAAGATTGGTCAGGTACCAATATTACATCCTTTGGAAGACAAGTTTATTGGAATTGGGAATACGATAAGAAATCATATCCTCAACTTCCAGAAAAAATAAAGGAACTAAATAAAAAAGGTATAAAATTCCTCTCTTACATTAATCCCTTTTTGATTGAAGGAAGCAGATTATACAATATTGCCAAAGAAAAAGATTATTTTGTCAAAAATTCTTCAGGAGAAATATATAAAATATATGTAACTACATTTCCTGCAGGACTTATAGATCTAACTAATAAAAGAGCCTACGAATGGTATAAAGAAGTTATAAAAAACAACATTATAAATATCGGAACATCTGGGTGGATGGCAGATTTTGGAGAATATCTTCCGGTAGACGCTGTTTTATTTTCTGGAGAAGATGCAATTAAATATCATAATAAATACCCTGTAGATTGGGCAAAATTAAACTATGAAGCAATAAAAGAATCAGAAAAAAAAGATTTAATCTTCTTTATGAGATCGGGTTTCTTAGATTCAGTATCTTACTGTCCTATTTATTGGGCAGGAGATCAAAACGTCAATTGGAGCAAAAGTGATGGAATCGCCTCGGTTATTCCTGCAGCGTTAAGCCTTGGCTTTAGTGGTGTGGAATTCACTCACTGGGATACAGGGGGTTATACTTCGTTATTGTGGATGAAGAGAACTCCAGAACTTTTTATGAGATGGGTTGAATTGAGTGCTTTTTCTTTAATCATGAGAACTCACGAAGGAAACAGACCTGACAACAACGTGCAGTTTGATACCAATAGGGGAATTTTAAAACATTTTATCTGGATGACTAATGTACATTATATGTTAAAAGATTATTTGAAAAACGAAATACTCAAAAGTAAATTGGAAAAATTACCTGTAATACGACACATTTGTCTAAATTATCCAAAAGATCCGCAGAGTTATTTACAACAATATGAGTATTTATTAGGAGAAGATTTGCTAATAGCTCCAATTTTACATAAAGGATCAACAGAAAGAGAATTATATTTACCTCGGGATAATTGGATTCACCTCTGGAGCCAAAAAAACTACGAGGGTGGAGAATATGTAAGAATAAAATCTAATTTAGGTTTTATACCTGTTTTTATCAGAAAAGAGTCTCCTTATCTGAACGAGATTCTTTCTAAAATTGATGAGGTAAAGAAAAAGTTCAAAATAGACGAAAAAAGTTTTAAACCTTAGTTATCCAATTTAAATAAGTTCTTTATCTCCTGGTTGGATAACTCAGTTATCCAACTTTCTCCCGTTTTTATGATATTTTCAGATAACTCTTTCTTTTTTTCGAGCATTTCATTTATTCTCTCTTCAAATGTTTCTAAGGTGATGAATCTGTGAACTATCACGTCTTTTGTTTGACCAATCCTGAAAGTTCTATCTGTTGCCTGACTCTCCACAGCAGGGTTCCACCAGAGATCGTAATGTATAACGTGATTCGCAGCAGTCAAATTTAATCCCGTACCCCCAGCTTTTAAAGACAGGATCATAATTGGATATCTATGCTTTGTTTGAAAGTCGTTTATCATTTCGTCTCTCTTTTTCCTGTTGAGCCCTCCATGAAAAAATAGAGGTTCTATCTTAATGTTGTCTGTTAGTATCTTTGTTAATATATCTCCCATCTCTTTGTATTGAGTGAAAAGTACTACTTTTTCGTTGTTGTCTAAAATATTTTGAAGTAGGTCCAATAATTTCTCTGTTTTACCAGAATCATCCGGTAAAGGGGCTCCTTTTTTAGTGTAGTTAACAGGATGATTGCAGATCTGCTTGAGTGAAGTCAACATTTTAAGTATTAATCCTTTTCTTTGTATACCGTCAGCTTCCATTTTTTCTAACTCTTCTTGTACGTGTTCAACAACCTCTTTGTAAAGCGCAATTTGTGAAGGTTTTAAGTATACATATTCGTCATATGTGAACTTTTCCGGAAGGTCTTTTATGATATTTTTATCAGTTTTAATTCTTCTTATCAAGAATGGGTTTATCAAACTTTGTAATCTTTTGGTTGCCGTTGTATCCCCGTATTTTTCAATAGGTTTTGCGAAGGTTTCTACAAAACGATTCTTCCCACCCAAATATCCAGACATAAGAAAATCGTACAAACTCCATAATTCGGTTAATCTGTTTTCTATGGGGGTTCCTGTCATTGCGAGCCTCTTTGGAGCACGGAGGGCTTTTACCGCTTTGGTTTGTTGTGTATCTGAATTTTTTATGTTTTGTGCTTCGTCTATAACAACCATTGAAAATTCTTTTTTCATTAGAAATTCAACGTCGTTTCTTACTACACTGTATGTCGTTATAATCACATCAGAATTATCTTCGAACTTTCTATCGCTTCCATGGTAAATGCTTACATTCAAAGTAGGTGCAAATTTTTCACACTCCTTATACCAATTCCCAACAAGTGTCGTTGGACAAACCACTAAAACTGGATTTTCTAACGATTTTTCTTCCTTCATTTTGAGAATTACAGAAATAACTTGGATCGTTTTACCTAACCCCATATCATCTGCTATACAGACGTTGAAACCTTTTTCTAAGTTCGTGTACAACCATCTGAATCCAGTTTTCTGATAATGCCTTAACTCTGCATTAAGATTTTTTGGCAATCTTACCGGAGAAACTTTTCTCAACTCTTCTAAAAACTTTTGAAGGTTGTTATCTAATATCACGGGAAGACCGTTCATCTCTTGTGAAAGTATAACTTTCAAAGTTTCAAAGTCTGAGGTTAAGTTTATATTCTTGACCTTTTCCATAATAGCTTCAAACTCGTTGGCACCTAAAAACACGTAATTTTCTTTTATCTTAACTATTCCTTTTGATCTTTCCGTCAACTTTTCAAACTCTTCAAGTGAAATTTCCGAATCGCCTATTAGTACAGCGTAATTGAATCGTATGAGCTTGGACAAAGATAAAAAGGATACGTGACTGCCTGTAGAATTCGCTTTTAGGGCAAGTTTTGGTCTTGAAACCTTTTGAAGCCCTTTTGGAGCTAGTATTTCAACGTTCAGTAGTTTCAATATGGGCATGGCATTTATCATTATTTCCGATAACTGTTCCGTATTGACCATTATTTTAGAACTTTTCTTCTTTAAAAACTCACCAAAAAATTCAGCGTATTTTGCAATAGTTACAATCTCTTTCAAGACCTCTGACTTTCCATCTTCTTGGCTTTCAAAGAAAGTTTTTATATCTTGGTAAGTATCAAAAGGCTCATCTTTTCGGTAGATATCGAGTGATAGGTTGAAAAACAACTCTCCCATATCTTCTATACTAATAACCAATTGATACTTGCTTTGCCTCAAAAGTAAAGGTTCAAGATAGTTCTTTATACTTTTGTAGGTTCTTTTTTCTTCAAATTTTTGGGTGGTGTACACTTTGGATTCAAAGAACACATCGGTTATTTTATTCTTCACTTCCGATTTGTAATACTTTTTTATGAGATATTTGATGTACTGGGATACAAGGTACTCAACGATCTTGTCCCTTTTCATATACTGACCTTTTTCATTGATTACTAGGTCCCCGGGGACGATAGAACTCAAATAATTAACGTAATCCCTTACATAATCGTTAAAGTAAACAGGTGAGTAATCGATAACAAAATCTTCTCTGTTTATCTTTTGTGGAGTGGGAATAAATGCCTTCATATCGATAAGCTTGTATACGAAAGAAACCAATCTTTTTAAAAATAGCGATGCTTCACTGTCCTCATCAGTTTCCACAAGAGGTATAGATCCCAATAAATCGAATAAATCTTCATAATGCACCGTATAATAGCCCTTTTCTTTTTTGCATTCTAATTCTTCTAACGGTTCACCTTCAAAAATTATATTGGGAGTAATGGGAGAATAAATAAATTTAATATCAGTTTCTTTGAAATATGGGTTGAACTCTTCATCTACCCTTCCATCTTCTTCGTTTATCGCCTTTGATAATTGATTGTACATTCTCAACAGAAGGTTTTTAAAATTCTTTCCATCGTAAAAATAGGCTTCATCAGGTAGTAGGTTTATAACCTTTTCTATCTCATATTTTTCATACGAAGGATCTGGTTGTTCCATCGGTTTGGTAGGTTCTTCCTTTTTATCTGTAAAGATAGAATCAGAAGTTTTTTCTGTCTCTTTAGCGATTTCTATTAAATCTTTCTTTTTCATGCCGTGCATTTCGAAGATCAAAAAAGGGTCCTTGTCTATCTCATCTGCTATAATATAGTAAATGGCTGCCAAATGTTTACAAGGATTTGCCCAATCAGGACATGAACAATGTGCATCTATCTCATTCCAACTTTGTGGGAACAACTTTATTCCCATATTTTTGGTAATATCTAAAAGTTCTTCGGGAAGGTTCCCACCAATTAACATAGCAGAAAGGTCTAATCTTTCGTTTAGTACCTTTTTGATTTTTTCTTTCTCTTCTTTCGTAAAAGAAGGTAAAGCTATCTTTTCCCTATAAGGATTTGGCCTCGTACCTTGAACCCTTGCTGATATTACAGAGTTTTTTTGAATTTTAATCTCCAAAACCGCCCCTTTTTTTGCATAACTTCTACCTCGTGGCAACCTGTTAGTATCACTATCGATATTTTTCAAGGCCTCTACCCATTTTTTACCCCACCAACTCTTTCCAAAAACGTATTTTCCTCCCATTTTTGCTTTTTCTACCTTCCTTCGAATTACTTTTTAAAAAGGGATTTTGGAGGTTTCTCTCCAAAATCCCTTAGTTTAGCTTATAAAAAATATTTAGGATTAGTTGGAATAAAATTAAATTTCTCAGGTGCATTTTTATGTATCAAGAGTCTGATGGGCTTTCCATGGAAATCGCATTCTACCAAGTTATGAGAAGAATCATAGATATGGCTTTCTACTATCTGAACTTCGAATCCTTCGTCTTTAATGACTATTTCTTCAGGTCTAAAGCATAACTTGTAATTACCATCTTCTTTATCCACTTTTAATTTATTTAATACGCTGCCATCTTTGACTTCAACGTCTATTGTGTTCAATCCTAATCTGGAAGTAAGTTCCATAACTTTTAAGTTTGATGGGTTCTGGTAAACATCGAAGGTTTCTCCAAACTGCAAAAGCTCTCCATCATCCAGTATAGCAAGATAATCACTTACCGACAAAGCATCTTCAGGATCACTGAAAACTGCTATCGTTGTTTTACCTAATTCTTTTATAAATCTTTTGAGCAAAGCTCTCATTTCTACGTGAAGCTTTCTATCCAACTGACTTAGCGGTTCATCAAGGAGCAACAATCTGCAATCGTGTAATTTTTCTCTCCCAAAGGCAATCAACTGCTTCATGCCTTCAGGCAATTCATCGGGCTTTATTTCTAAATAATTTGGTAAACCATCTAACTCTTCTGCCTCTTTTATGGCTATCTTGTACACTTCTTTTTTCTTTTTCCCACCAATGTACAAAGGGAAACCTAAATTCAATTTCGTATCTAAATGAGGAAAAATGGCATAGTTTTGAAAGACAAACCCGACTTTCCTGTCTCGTGGGGAATACTTCTCTATCCTTTCGTCTCCAAAGATAATTGCTCCAGATTCAGTTTTATTCAAACCCGCAAGAGTTCTTAATAGTACCGTCTTACCCGAACCTGAAGGTCCTAAAATAGCCAAAACTTCTCCTATTGGTAATTCAAAAGAGATATTTTTTAGCCTGAATTCACCAACTTGGGAATTTAGATTTTCTACCTTTAAAGAAACATCATTGGTTACTTCGACCATTTTTTCACCTCCTTTACCAGATAATAGAGCAAAGATTGAGGTTACTTTTTCACTGAAATTATAACATATTTAATTTGGGATTAATTATAATATTTATGATTTTAGAAATTTTAATTTTAAAAAGGTAAAAGTGCTAAGCCATCTTTTCCGTTCTGGAAGCGAAATGCAATATAACCCAGTTTGACAAATTGCCTTTTATAACTTGACTTTTGCTTAATACTACACTAGAATATAAATAATGAGTGTGATTTTTCAAATATAGTTTTTTGGAGGAAAACATGGAAAACAAGAGTTTTAAAAGTGGCTTTGTTGCCTTGGCAGGAAAACCTAACGTCGGGAAATCAACATTGATAAACGCTTTGTTGGGCCAAAAAGTGGTTATCGTTTCTGACAAACCGCAAACCACAAGAAATAGAGTAAACTGCATATTAACGGAAGATCATTATCAAATAGTTTTTGTCGATACACCGGGTATTCACAAACCTATAAGAAAAATTGGGGAATACATGGTCAATATTGCAATAAATGCATTGAAAGGCGTTGACCTGATACTTTTTATGATTGATGCAAAGGATGGCTTAAGAAATTCAGATTTAAGAGTTGCCGAAATAGTCGATAAATCAAAAATTCCTACCATTCTTCTTGTCAACAAAGTTGATCTAGTAAAAGACAAAGAAAAGATTAACCTGATGACTAAAAAAATAAAAAGTTTGTGTTCAAATATACTTAAAACCATTGAAATTTCCGCTTTAACGGGTAAAAACCTTTTTGAATTAAAACAAAGTATTATAGATCTATTACCCGAAGGTCCACAATACTACCCAGAAGATATGATCACGGATAAACCGTCAAGGTTCATCATTTCTGAGCTAATTAGGGAAAAAATCTTTCATTTAACAAAGGAAGAGATCCCTCATTCAAGCGGGGTAGTTATAGAAGAACTGAAAGAAAGAGAGAACGGCGTTTTGTACGTAAGAGCAGAAATTTATGTTGAAAAGAACAGTCAAAAACCTATTATAATAGGTAAAAACGGAAGCATGATTAAAAAGATCGGTCAATTGGCAAGACAAGACATAGAAGAACTTTTTGAAAGAAAAGTCTACCTCGATCTTTACGTAAAGGTTCGTGACAAATGGAGAGACGACAAAAATATTTTAAATAACATTATGGAATACAAAATAGAAGAAATAAAAGATTGAAAATAGACTGCTGTGTGCAACTTAATCAATTCTAAAAGCCTTGTCAGCTTCTATAATCTCCTTTGCAACATCAATTAACTTTTTATTGGAATTTCTACTCTTTTTTTGCAAAAATTTCATAGATTCTTCTTCGTTCAATCGTAATCTTTCCATGACGATACCTTTGGCTTTTTCTATTAATTTTCTTGATTCCAAAGTTTCTTTGGTTATTTCTAATTCATTTTTTAAATTCTTAATATCCTCAAATCTAGAAAGAGCGATTTCAATCTCAACCTTCAAATCTGATTCATCTATAGGCTTTATTAAGTACCCCAAGACTCCTAGATTTTTTGCTTTATTGATCAATTCTTCATCATCGTAGCCGCTTACAATCAATGTGGGAATAAAAACCTTCTCGTTTATCTTTCTTAATGCCTCCAAACCATCCATAACAGGGAGATTGATATCGGCTATAATCATATCTGGCTTTTTTTCTAAAGCTAATTTGATCAACTCTTTACCGTTTGTAGCTTCTCCAACTACTTTACACCCTAGAGTTTCTAAGTTACTTTTTAACCCCATTAAAATTAAATATTCATCCTCGGCAACCAATACTTTCAAATCCTTCATAATTTAACCCCCAACATCTTCAAATTTTCTCCATTTCTTCGATGGGAATATTCGTATTAATCTGTTTTACTGGGATTTCAATTCGTACTTTGGCACCGTTAGAGTTTTCGACTTCTATTTCCCCATTTAGTTGTTTGGTAATTATAGAATATACGATCGATAAACCAAGCCCCTGGGTGGCTCCTTGTCAAATATGGTTGATAGAATAGACTGAAGAGATGATGAAAAGGGTAATACAGCTTTTTTTGTTGAGTAGTTTCAGCTCAGAAAGGATAACTGTTTACAATATAAAGAATAATCTTACAGGTATCTTTTTATTGTTATTCGTTACCTCTTCCTCTATCTTTATACTTTCTCTTAGCTTTTTCTGTGCGTCTTTTACTACATGAAAATGGTCCGCTACTACTTTCACTCCAGCTAATTCTTCTTTGACTGCATTCTTAAACGAGACTCTCATATCGAGAGCTGCTTCTGTTATCTTTTGCCATCTATAACTTATCTTCTCATTTCTGAAGCTTTTCCCTGTTTTTTTACACATGTGTCTTTGTGGCCTGTGTATCAGATATATTCTTTGTGTTCCAACTTTGCCAGCCTTGATGATCCTTTCTTTTGCTTTACCGTTACGTACTATGTATTCTCGCTTGTCTTTACATCCTTTACATTTATACGGGCATTCTGGTATCTCTATCTTTTTCGAATATTCCACTTCAAAATAAATCTCTCCCTCTTTTTCAAATCTTTTCTTTCTTTTAACTTAAAGCCTTTATCAATACCCAGTATTTGTGCTATAATTTTGTTGCTTATGATATCG